>SLDM01000370.1 GCA_007125255.1 Phycisphaerales bacterium | reverse complement strand
GAGGGAGGCACGAAGGCACGGAGGCACGAAGGGGAAGTGACGGAGTGACGGAGTGACGGAGTGTTTAGACGGTCTGGGCGGACATCGCTTTCATGCGGCGGACGACCTCTTCGACGTTTTCCCGGCTGTTGAAGGCGGAGATGCGGAAGTACCCCTCGCCGCAGCGGCCGAAACCGACGCCCGGCGTGGTGACGACCTGGGCTTCCTGCAGCAGTCGGTCGAACATGCCCCACGAGTCGACGCCCTCCGGACAGCGCACCCAGACGTAGGGGGCATTGACGCCGCCGTAGGTCTCGAGCCCCAGCGCCTTGCACCCGTCGCGCAGAATCGCCGCGTTGCCGAGGTAGAAATCGATGAGCGACCGGACCTGCTCCCGGCCGGCGCTGGAATAGAGCGCCGCGGCCCCGCGCTGCGTGATATAGGAGACGCCGTTGAACTTCGTGCTCCACCGCCGTTGCCAGAGCGGATGCAGTTCGACATCGTTGCCTTTGGCATCCTTCGCCGTGAGTTCTTTCGGACAGACGGTGTACCCGCAACGGACACCGGTGAACCCGCCGTTCTTGGAGAAGCTGTGAAACTCGATCGCGCACTTCCGCGCGCCGTCGATCTCGTAGATCGAGCGCGGCAGTTCAGGTTCCTGAATGAACGCCTGGTAGGCGACGTCATAGAGAATGATCGCGTCGTGCTCGAGAGCGTAGGCGACCCACTTCTTGAGCTGGGCGCGGGTGATCATCGAGCCGGTCGGATTGTTCGGATAGCAGAGGTAGATCAGATCGAGCGGCTGCTGCGGGACCTTCGGCACGAAGCCGTTCTCCGCCGTGCACGGCATGTACACAAGCCCTTCGTACCCTGAATCGGTGGCGGGGCCGGTGTTGCCGACCATGACGTTGGTATCGACGTAGACCGGATAGACCGGATCGGTGATCCCGATCCGGTTCTGCTTCTCCGGAGCGAAGAGGTCGAGGATCGCCCCGCAGTCGCACTTGGATCCGTCGGAGATGAAGATCTCATCCGGCTGTACGTCGAGCCCCTGGTCGGCGAAGTCGATCTGCGCGATCGGCTCGCGCAGAAAGTCGTAGCCGAATGGCGGCGGGTAGCCGCGAAAGGTGTCGCGGCGCCCGAGTTCATCGACCGCTTCGTGCATCGCGTCGCGGGCGGCGATCGGCAGCGGTTCGGTGACGTCGCCGATCCCGCAGCGGATGATGCGCTTCCCGGCCTCGGGGTGGTGATCGGCAAACTCCTGCACGCGCCGGGCGATCTCGGGAAAGAGATACCCCGCGGAGAGCTTGAGATAGTGATCGTTGATGCGTGGCATGGCGGCATGATAGCACGCCGCCTCGCCGCGCTGCAGTCAGGGGATCGGCCCCGAACCGGCGACGTCACGCCGGGTCAGGCTGACCGCAATCGCCGGCGGCACGTTGCCCAGAACGAGCGTGCGCGTGCCCTCGTGGCGGCGCTTGAGCACGCGCCCGGTCATGCCGATCTGCTTCAGTCGGCGCCGCACCGCCTCGGTGGAGATGCTGCTCTTCAGCACGCGCACGCCGGCGTACTCGAAGTACGTCAACCGTCCCTCTTCGGCAAGCAGTCCGATGAGACGGCGAAAGATCGAACGCACCAGGTCGGGCGGAAAGTTGTTGAACGGCAGCCCGCACACGATGAAATCAAACTCTCCCGGCACCTGGGCGGTCTGAATCGGGTCGTTGTGCAGGACGATCTTCACCCCCGGCCGCTCCTTTCGAAACGGCTCGATCAACCGGCGCTCGATCTGGCGGCAGAAGAGCGGGCTGAGCTCCACGATGTGGAACTCATCCCCGTCACGGAGCGAGCGCAGAATCGACTTCGTAAAAGGCCCGGTCCCCGGGCCGACCTCCAGAACGCGCTTCCGGCCCTTCTGCTCTCGCAGCGCCCGGGTCATCTCCCGGGCGAGCCGGCCGGAGGAGGGCATGATCGCGCCGGTGTGGTGGCGATCCTTCAGAAGTTGCCGGGCGAAGACGAGCATGGCATCGCGCTCCCTGGATGAGAACGTAACGATCCCCAGACCGGAGCGATTCGTCAAGTGAACCCGGCGCGGTTCAGCACTTATTCAGAAAATCGGAAGAGCTGCCCCCCCCGCACACACCGCCTCATCCCGCTCAGCCGGCCGCCACCACCGCGTGCCGCAACCCCCTGGATGCGGTCGCGTGCTTGTCGGCGAGCTCGACGAGCGTATCGAACGTTTTGGGGTCCTCGATGGCGATCTGGCTGAGCATCTTCCGGTTCAGCAGCACGCCGGCGTTCTGCAGGCCGTTGATGAAGCGGCTGTACCGGGTCCCCCGCATCCGGCAGGCGGCCGTGATGCGGATGATCCAGAGCTTGCGGAACTCACGCCGACGGTTCCGGCGATCGCGGTAGGCGAACTGTCCGGCCCGCATGACGGCGACCTTCGCCTGCTGCTGGTGGCGGCTCTTGGTTCCCCAGTAGCCGCGTGCGGCACGGAGAAGCTTGCGACGGGCCTTGTTACGAGCAGCACCTTTGCGAACGCGAGGCATGATTCAAACTCCGGCAAACGCCGAGACGGGGGAGATCAACCGGGATCGGAACACCCGATCCGAAGCATACTGCCGATCCCGCTTGCGCCCGGTCAGCAACGAACAGACGAACGAACAGGCAACCGGCAGCGATTCACGCCGCCGGAAAGAAAGCGATCATTCCGCGGCGGGGGTCTCTTCCGCGCGGGACTGGTTCTGCGATTTGACCTTGGTGAACAGCATCGAACGGATCCGGCCGGCATCCGAGGCGGAGGCGTACTTCGGAATGCGATACCTCCGCAGCAGCGAGGCGGACTTGTGACTGCGCAGGTGGCGACCGTAGGCGCGGCTCATCTTGATCTTGCCGCTCTTGGTCACGCGAATGCGCTTCAGGAGCCCTTTGTTCGGTTTATTCTTGGGCATGACAACCTCAGTTCAGAACCGCATCTGGTTCGGGGATTTCGGAGAAATCGAGCCCAGTAAGATAGCAGACCGGAGGGGGGAGTCAAATGGGGGACGGTATAGCGACGAAGCGACGAAGCGACGAAGGGACGGAGGGACGGAGGGGTGGCGGGCAGAGGGCGGGGGTACTCCCGGATGGCACCCGGCGCGCCAGAGCGTGCAGTGGGGGATGGAAGGTGCGGCGAGACGGCAGTGCGGGTGTCTTCGGCGGCGCGATGGTCGATCCATCTCGCACGGCCGACTCCCTGCGGCCCTCTGGCCGTGGCACCCGGCGAGCAGGACGTTTGCTGAGCGAGGGACGACTTCTGCGCGCCCCCTGGATCAGGACACTCACCGATGCCCTGCACCCCCCTCCATCGCTCCGTCGCTTCGTCGCTCCTTCCCCTCACTTCGCGTCAATCCAGTTCCGGCTGCACGCCGCCTCGACCTTCAATGGGACTTTCAGCTTCATCGCCGCCTCCATCCGCTCCACAACGAACCGCATGGCGGGCTCCTGCTGATCCTCCGGGACTTCGAAGACCAGCTCGTCGTGAATCTGCAGGAGCTGGCGGACCATCGGGAACTTCGCCGGCAGCGTGCGGTGGAGATCGACCATCGCGATTTTGATCAGGTCCGCCGCGCTGCCCTGAACGACGGTGTTGATCGCCATCCGCTCACCGAGTTGCCGCTGCATCGCGTTCCGGGATTCGATCTGGGGGATCGCGCGGCGGCGCTTCATCATCGTCTCCACGTAGCCGTGGACTTTGGCGTGCTCGATACACTGCTCCAGGAACCGCTCGATCCGCGGGTACCTGGCCTTGTAATCTTCGATGATCCGCTTCGCCTGCTCGTTGGTCGTTCCCCCGCCGAGACGCCGGGCGAGTCCGTACGCCGTGATCCCGTAGACGATCCCGAAGTTGACCATTTTCGCGCTGCCGCGCTGTTCCGGGGACACCTGCTCCGGCTCAATGTCGAAGACCTCCGCCGCGACCGCGCGGTGAATGTCCGCATCGTTCCGGAAGGCCTCGATCAGACCCTCATCTTCCGACAGATGCGCCAGCAGGCGCAGTTCGATCTGCGAGTAATCGGCGGTGAGCAGCACGCGGCCTT
>SLDM01000068.1 GCA_007125255.1 Phycisphaerales bacterium | reverse complement strand
GTGAGCTGCGTCGACACGCCGTCCGCCTGCTGCAGGATCGCTTCCATCCGCGCAATGCGCTCATCCATCGCGGCGACGGAACGGCCCTGTCGATACGCGAGTCGGCAGACATTCTGCTCGGCGGCATCGACCGCTTCGGTCATCCGGTCGGTTCGTTCGATGAAAGCATCGAGGCGGCTCTCGATCGCCCTCATCGCCGCCTCCCGCGAGGCGATGGCCTTCTCGAACCGCGCCTCGGCGCTTTCGGTGGCGGCTTCGAGCTTCGCGGTGAAGACAGACAATCGCCCATCGAGATCCTTCTGAATCGCCTCCACATCGACTTCGGTCTTCTCAAACTCGCCGATGGCCGATTCGATGCGAACAATCTGCGACTGAAACGCCTTGATCATCCGGGCCCCAAGCCGGATTCGGTCCTGAAGCTGGGTGGTGGCCTGGGTGAGTTGGGTCTTCTGGCTCGAGGCCTCCGTCACCCCCTGCCGGAGCGTGTCGGAGGACTCCTGCGCTTCATCGAGCACTGCGCGCAGGGACTCGGTCAGCTCGCGCACGACGCGTTGATCGATCACGCGGGGCGTCATCATCGGGTCGGGTCCGCGGCTGACCCGATGCCCGTTGCCGTTCGGCGCATCGCTCCCCCCGTTTGAACCGGAGTGCGAACCGGAATGCGAATGGCCGTGGTGGTTGTTCATCGACAGGTCGGTCATGTTCAAGGCGGATGGCGAGACACTGATGACCCGCCGGATTCCGGCAGCACGATCCAGCTTGGTGATCTCAACCGCATCCGGTGCGGAGGAACGAGCGGGAAGACGTGCGGTCATGGCAGGTCTCCGGTGATGACGCGATCACTTCGGCAATCGCCGCTGCGAATCGTTATCGGCTCACCGGAGGCAATCCCTTCACTGGATCGCTTCTTTTGCGGTCCCATCCTCGCCGGGAGCGAGCGCGGCCAGGGTAAAGGCCGACGCCAGCTTCTTCTGGGATTCACGCAATTCCTTGACCACGCCACTCTTGCGGCTACGTTCCGTCTCGTCGAGCATCGCGTAACCCACCTCCAGCAGCTGGTCGGCCCGAATATCCTCCGGCGGGCGGGCGAGCGTCACCGGACCGGACTCATCGCGAACGCGGTGGATCAGTTTCGCCTCGATCAGACGTTCGACCATCCGGCTGATCGTCGCTTCGGGGAAGGTGGTTTCTTCGGCCATCGTGCGGGCGCCGACCGGCTGACCATTTCGGAAGTGTTCGGCGATGACCTGCATGACCACCAGCACGGAGGCGGGGTCGACCACGCCGGTGCGATGCCGCTGCCGCTCCAGCCGCTCCAGCCGCCGGCCACCCAGCGCCTGCAATGTCGCGGCGACTTCGAGGCCGAACAGGACGACCAGCCACATGACGTAAACCCAGATCATCATGACCGGCACCAGGCCGAGGGTGCCGTAGAGGTGTTGAAACGTGAAGGCGTTCTGAACGTAGACGCTCAGCACTTCCTTCCCGGCCATGATGCCGATCGCGGTCACCGCCGCGCCGATCAGGGCGGGTCGCCAGGCGACCTGCGTATTCGGCACCAGAACGTACAACCCGACCAGAAGCAGCCAGAGGACTGCATACCCCCAGATCAAGCCGCTGATGGTGAACACCCACGGCCAGACCCCCAGGTCGGCCAGGGCGGCCGTCACCCGTCCCTCGAAGAAGAAGATCAAGCCGATCGCGGCCGGCCCGATCGTGAGAACCGTCCAGTAGATCGGCAATCGGCGCAGCCACGAACGCCCTTCCGGCGCGCGGCAGATGATATTGAACGCGTTCTCGATCGTGACCATCATTGCGACGGCGGCGTAGATCACCACGGCGAGGCCGACCCACCCCAGCGTTTCGAGGTTGATATCTCCGATCTGCGCGACCAGGTCGCTCGCCCATTCTCCGACGGTGACGGTGGATGCTTCCTCCTCATCCAACCCGGCGTCTTCACCGACGACGACCTGCATGTCATCCAGCCCGGCGCCATGAAGAAGTTGTTCGATCAGTTCCTTGAGTTTGTCCACGCCGCGCAGGCCCTTGAAGACGACGCTGGTCACGACGATCACGGGCAGAAGGGCAAAGAGCGTCCGGAACGCCAGTGCGGCCGCCATCTGCGGCGCCCGGTCTTCTCGCAACTGATGCCAGCCGTACCAGCCGAGGTCGTAGGTAAACCTGGCGGTGCGCTGCCAGTTCGTCAATTCGCTGCGCGGCTGAGTGCTGACCCGTTTCGCCCAGTCGATGGCCGTCTGAATGTGCTCGCGAATCGGCATTGGGAGAATGGATCAGGCCGGGTGGAGTTCGATCAACGAAATGCAGGGCAAAGGGGAACGCCTGGGGCAGACTCTCTTCAGCTTCGCGGCTCTACCGATCCTGCTCGATCACGTGCCGTCCGGGTGGCACGTCGCGCAGGGTCTGTACCGTCCCGCTCCGGTTCGGCCAGATGACGCGCAACGCGTCAATTGTATCGGACGGATCAAAGTCCGACCCCAGCCCGAAGTGAATCAGGAAATCATGCTGCTTGCCCGCATGGCCGCCCGGGCCGACCAGCTGGGCCCGCTGGACCCTTCCCCCGGTTTCAATCTCCACGATCGCGCCGATCGCATCGCGGTTCGTGTCCCTGCCGTTCCCGCGCAGGCGAAGCGTCACCGAAGGCGGCAGGTTTTCGGCCATGTTCATGAACAGTCGCAAACGCGGCGTTCTGCCCTCGCGCTGCTCCGGCGTGAAGCGGCGGAAGGTCTGTCCGACCACCAGATCAAGACGGCCGTTGCCGTTGACATCCGCCAGGCTGATCTGCTGCGCGCCGTCATGATCCACCCCCCAGTGATTCGGCGCGAGCTCCACCCCCTCCCCGGTGTTGAAGAAGAAACGCAGACGCTGATCGTCCGGATAGTCACCGGAAGCAATGAGAAGATCGAGGCGGCCGGAGTGGTTCAGGTCCGCCAGCGCGCAGAAGAGATCCCCCTGGTTCCAGTTGTGCGGCTCGGCCGGATCGTCCGGGGCCGGCGGCACGCGGTCGACTCCATACGCCTCCCGCTCCACGAAGCGAACCTCGCCCGTCGCGGGATCGCGCCGGTTGAACAGCGGCCGCGTGCGATCGGATGAGTCGCCCGCCCAGCCGTGCGTGATCTCCGAGATGAACAGATCAAAACGGCCGTCGTTGGTCAGATCCCCCACCGCCGCATCGAAGGTGTTGCCGTTGGCGCGGAAGGGTTTTTCATCGTCCCGGTCGAAGCGCGGATCGGTCCTCGCCCGTTCACGCAGCCACTCGGGGTGCCGGCCGTGCCGGATCCCATCACCATCCAATCCGATCTCCGGAGCGATGTCGACCCAGTCGCCGTTGTCATCCTGCACCCATGCGCGGTTCCAGCGCCGCCCGTAGTTGAGTTCGAGCAGCATCACCGCGCCGCCGCGCGTCTCGTGAACCGGGTTGTTCAGAATCATCGTGCCGAAGGTCGGACGCCCTCCGGGGTCGGTTTCCGGATCGAACGCCGGTTCATCTTCCGGCAGGGGCACCCGGGTCCAGCTGCCATCGCCGTCATTGAGGAGAAGGTCGTTCGGCTCCCCTTCCCATCCGCCGCCGTACTGCCGGTAGGTGTTGCCGAGATAGAGATCCAGTTGCCCGTTCCGCGTGACGTCGCCGATGGCCATCGAGATCGTCGGCCGGGGCGGCGTGTCGATCGCGACGCGCGGACCGAACGAGCCATCTCCGCGACCCGGGTGCCAGCCGGTTCGCCGTTCATGGTCGATCCAGTCCGGGTTGTGCCGATCGATGAACTCCGCCACGACCAGGTCGAGGTGGCCGTTGTTGTTCAGATCGGCCAGCGCGACGACCGCCTGGCGATCCAGCGGTTCCAGTCCCGTCTCCTCCGGCGGCAGTTCACGAAAGACGCGGCCGGTGCGGGGGGTCTCACCGGAGAACTCTTTCTCACCGTGGTCCTCACCATGGTCCTCACCCGCCGGTTCGTTCAGAAAGACGAGGTGGCGATCCACCAGCAGATCGGGATAGCCGTTGCCGTTCAGATCCGCGAAGGCGACCCGCGCGACCGTCTG
>SLDM01000301.1 GCA_007125255.1 Phycisphaerales bacterium | reverse complement strand
GCGGACGGCCCTCCGGCGAAACGGTTTCCGTTCACCACCATTTGACAATTTGCTCAGGAATCGCGCGGTCCGATTGCGTTGTCTCAACAAGGCGCGTGACGTTCCGTGCCGCCAGGCCGATCGGGTGAGGAACCGGTTCGGCCGGTTCCCTTCGTGACAGCACATCCCGGAGTGCGGAGCAGTCGTCCGTGTCCAGTCTCACTCTTCCCATCCCGCCGTCCTGCCCCCTCTTCACCCGTGCCGCGAGCGCAGCTTCATCGCGTTCGGCCGAGCTCCCTCGACGAGGTGGCCGGGCTCGGCCGTCCCGACCCCGGGGAGCGATCCCGGGCCGGGGTTTTCCCGAACCGGCCGGGTCCCCGCGGCTCGCGCCTGCACTATCATGGGCCGGCAGGAAGAGTCAGCAGACGGGAAGGGGCGCTATGGCGGATGGGTCGCGGGATGAGTTAACACAGATCCTTCAGGATGCGCGGGGCGGTGACGAGGCGGCTGCGAACCGGCTGTTGCCGCTGGTGTACGATGAGCTGCGCCTGCTTGCCGGCTCGTACTTCCGGAACCAGAACAGCGACCACACCCTTCAGCCGACCGCGCTCGTGCACGAGGCGTATGTCCGGCTCATCAACTCCGACACCGCCGCCTGGAACGACCGCGCGCACTTCTTCGCCGTTGCCGCCACCGCCATGCGGCAGATTCTGATCGACCATGCGCGGCGCAAGGGCGCGGACAAGCGCGGCGGAAACTGGAAACAGGTGTCGATGGACGACGCATCGGATCGCGCGGACTTCGGCAGTAACCTGGACCTGCTCGCCCTGGACGATGCGATGCAGCGATTGAGTGAGAAGAGCCCGCGGAAGGCGCAGGTCGTTGAACTGAGGGTCTTCGGCGGGCTGACCTGTGATGAAACCGCGGCCGTCCTCGGCATCAGTTCCAAAGCGGCCGAAGCCGATTGGTACGGAGCGCGGGCGTGGCTGCGACGCGAGTTGCATGATGAGCGGAACTGACTCGCAGATCTTCGACCAGGCGATGGAGGTCTTCTGGGAGCTCTGTCAACGCCCCGAGCACGAGCGCGAAGCGCGGCTGGCGGAGCTCTGCGGTCAACACGAAGAGCTCCACCGCGAAGTCGAGTCACTGCTCAAACACCACGATGATCGCGAGGGGTGCCTGGCGGAAGAGCAGCTCCAGACCGGTTTGCATCAGATCTTTCCCGACATTCTCGGGGAGCCGTTGACCCCCGGGGGATCGAGCGGCACACCGCTCGACCCGGAAGGGGAGACAACGAAGGGTTCGACGCCGCCCGACCGGATCGATCACTACGAACTGATTGAGAGGATCGGTGAGGGCGGCTTCGGTGAGGTGTATCTCGCCCGGCAGATCGAACCGATCCGCCGCAAGGTCGCGCTCAAGATCATCAAGCTCGGCATGGACACGCAGCAGATTGTGCGGCGCTTCGAAGCCGAGAAACAGACGCTCGCGCTGATGGAGCACCCGGCAATCGCGACCGTGTTTGACGCCGGGGCGACGAATCGGGGGCGGCCGTTCTTCGTCATGGAGTACGTCGAAGGCACGCCGATCACCCGGTTCGCCAACGAAAACCATCTCACGGTCGAAGAACGCATCGAGCTGTTCATCGAAGTCTGCGAGGGTCTGCAGCACGCCCACCAGAAGGGCATCATTCACCGCGACATCAAGCCGTCCAACATTCTCGTCATGACGCGGGACGGAAGGGCTCGCCCGAAAATCATCGACTTCGGCATTGCCAAGGCGATGCGGCAGGATGACCTGGAGAAAACGTTTCACACGCACTCGGGTCAACTCGTCGGCACGCCGATCTACATGAGCCCCGAGCAGGCGGAGAACAATCCCGACAACATCGACTCGCGCACGGACCTGTATTCTCTCGGCGTGGTGTTGTATGAACTGTTGACCGGCGAACTGCCGTTCGATCCGGAGACGTTCCGCGGCAAGCCGCTCCGCGACATTCAGGACATCATCTGTCACCAGCAGCCCCCCAAACCCAGCACGCGCCTTCACCGCACCGGTCGTCACAGTACCGCTTCGATCGCTGAATCAAGACGCAGTGAGATCAAACTGATCCAGCGCAAGCTGCGGGGTGACCTCGACTGGATCACGATGCGCGCGATGGAAAAGGACCGCGAGCGGCGGTATGCCTCGGCCTCCGAGTTCGCGGCTGACCTGCGCCGCTATCTCAACCGCGAACCGGTCAGTGCCGGTCCACCGGATCTGGCCTACCGGCTCCGCAAGTTCATCAGCCGCAACCGCACCGCGGCGATCGCGGCCCTGCTCATGCTCGTGCTGATCGTGGCGAGTTTCATCGGTATCGTCAGCGTAGCGTACCGGGAAGCGAATCTTCGCGTCTTCGCCGAGCAGAAGAGCGATGAGTCCCAGCAGCTCGCTTACCGGCTCAGCATCTCTGCCGCTCAGGCCGCACTCGATATCGGCGACGGCGTCTCCGCGCGCGAACACCTGGAAACAGCCCCGGACGAACTGCGCGGCTGGGAGTGGCTTCACCTCGGCTACCGGGGCAACCAGTCACTGCGCGAGGTCTGGTTCGACGATCCTTCCGACCCGCTCGCCGACCTGATCGTGACTCCCAACAATCGACGCATCATGACCTTGCGCGAGAGCGGCCTGCTCCAGACCTGGTCGCTCGAAACCGGCGAGCTCTGGTCCTCCGTCTCCACGGGCGCCTCGGCATGCCAGAGCGACAGTCGCATCAATCTCGACCAGGCCGGCAGTCGCCTGCTGATCTTCGATCCCGAAAGCGGCCTGCAACTGATCAACCCCACCACCGGTGAAACGGTCTGGACGATTGAAGGGGCGAACTCGCCCGGCCCGCTTCCCTTTCACCCGTCCGAGCCGTGGGTGATCGTCGGAGGTCAGAATGATTTCGAAGTGCAGATCGTCGACGCGCGCACCGGGCGCAAACGGCGCGCGATCGAAATCGACCAGCCCGCGGCACGGCAGGCAACGTTCAGTCCCGATGGACAGTGTGTCCTGTACATCACCGATCAGTACCGGATGGCGGCGGTCGACGTGGAGACCGGCCGCGAGCAGTGGAACAATTGGACTCGCCGTGCCGAGTTTTCAGAGTCAGGCGAGTATCTCATGGCGACCTCCGGCTTCAGCGGGCTCAAGACAATCCGCGCCTCTTCCGGCGAACGCCTGGTGAGCTACGAACATCCTCGTACCATCCTTCGATTCACGGCACGCTCCGACTTCTCCCAGGTGGCGATCCTGGATCAGAGCGGAATCGCGATTCTCGATGGTGAGTTTCGACAGGTGTTGACGAGTATGCCCTCGCTGCACGCGAGCGCGACGGCGATGCGCTACTCCCACGACGACCGCTTCCTCGTGGTCGGCTACGAAAACGGCTTCGTCGTCTGGGATGCCGATGTGATCGCGTCACCCACACAGTTCGAAGCGCCTCGTCGGCGATGGGTCGATCAGGCGGCATTCGCGGATGGCGGCCGTGTGATGGCGACCCGCAATTGGGGATTCATCAATCTCTGGAACACGCAGAGCGGCGAACTCCGCTGGCAGAACCATCAGCTGACGGCGCGAACACAGGATCTGCATTTCAGCCCCGATGGCGGTCGGCTCGCCGTCGTCGGGCGGCCCGATCTCATTTACCTGCTCGATGCGCGCGACGGCTCCATCGTGCAGCGCTACGAACCGTTTGAGCATTCGCGGCCGGAATCCATCGCCTGGCCCCGGCCGGGCAGTGATCTGTACGTGCTCCTCGCCAACGGCGAGATCTGGCGATTGAACCCCGCGACCGGTGACTTGCGCGATGAAGAGCCGCTGACCACATCAGCGCTTGACCTGATGCGAGCGGGGCGGGAGGGTCAGTACCTGGCGTGGATTGAGCCCGGCTCGGCCGCCGAGGGGGCGCTGCAAAGCCGGGTGCTGGACGCTACGACCGGCGAGACGGTCATCACCATTCCGCTTTCACTTGAAGACCCGACCGCGATGGCCGTGGACGAGCGCATGCAACTGCTGGTCATCGGTACGGCAAACGGGGCGGTCCACGCGTATCCGATTGATGCGCCTCATGCGCGT
>SLDM01000197.1 GCA_007125255.1 Phycisphaerales bacterium | reverse complement strand
GGAGCGACGGAGTGTCGCCGCGGGTGAAGCATCGGGCGGCGCCGCCGACCGATGCGCAACCGTCACTCGTGCCCCACACGATTTCCTGAGGAGCCGTTTAAAGAAACCACGGGGCACTCCCACCGAGCTGCCCCGCGGCCATTTCTCGCGTTATCGACCGAATCCGGCCGACCGCGCCATCTCCTGGTTTTTCACCCGTCAGGACGCCTCGGCCCGGGGGTGCGCCTGATCATAGGCCTCACGCATCCGCTGGGTGGTCAGGTGCGTGTACACCTGCGTGGTCGAGAGCGACTGGTGGCCGAGCAGTTCCTGCACGCTGCGTAGATCCGCGCCGTTGTCGAGCAGATGGGTCGCGAAGCTGTGGCGCAGGGTGTGGGGGCTGATCGTCGGGTCGAGTCCGGCTTCGGCGAGATACTTGCTGACCTTCCGGCGGACGGATCGCGTGGACAGGCGGCCGCCATGCTTGTTGATGAAGATCGGATCGTCGGTATTGATCGCCTGCCCCTGTTCCCGCTGGTACTGGTCGAGCTTGCCCATGTAGTGCGCCAGGGCGGCGAGGGCGTGCGAGCCGAGCGGCACGATGCGTTCCTTCTTCCCCTTGCCGCGCACAATCAGCGCCTGGCCGGTTTCGTCGACGTCACTCCGGTTCATGCCGACGAGTTCGCTGACCCGGATACCGGTGGAATAGAGCGTTTCGAGGATCGCCCGGTCACGGGCGCCGAGCAGCGCCTTGTCATCCGGCGCCGAGAGGAGTTTCTCACCCTGCTCCACCGTGATCGCCTTGGGCAGACGCTTGTTCTGCCGGGGCGTGCGGATGAGCAGCATCGGGTTGGCGGGAACCAGTGACTGTTTATCCAGCCAGCGGTAAAAGGAGCGCAGGGTCGCAATCTTCCTCGCCATCGTGGCGGAGGAGTACTGGAAACCGTCGAGGTGGCCGAGGAACGCGCGGATCGAGTCGACGTTGGCGCCCAGCATCGCCTCGGCAATGGTCCGGGGACTGCCGACGGCTCCCACCACGTCGACCGGCTCGCTGCCGTTCTGCTGGGCTTTCTGGCATCGGCGCTGGTAGGCGTCCTGCTCCCGCGCCGTATCGAGCTCGATGCCGTGCTCGTCGGAGAGGAAGTCAACGTACTGCCGCAGATCAACGCCGTAGCAGCGAGCGGTGTAGGGACTGAAATGCCGTTCGTCGAGCAGATGCTCCAGGAAGGCGTTCACAACCGGCAGGTGGTCACGTGGGGTCTGGCTCATGGCGTGATCTCAACCTCTCTCAGGGCCCGGTCGGGCGGTCGGGGAAGCGGGTGGCAACCGCGCAGTCGATCGCTCGCGCCGCGACGGGGGTCGCGGTCGTGCGGAGATGTGCGGGTTGGCATCGGAATTCGGACATACGTGGTTCTCGGCCTTGCCAGGAACCACATCGGTCCTCAGCGCGGCTGACTTTCCGGAACTATTGACACAAGACGCAGGTGTTCACGTTGGAGCAGGTCCTGTAACAGCTGGTACGAAACAAATTGGGCGTACAGATCCATGCGCACCTGGTAGATGTCCTTCCCGAAAGCACCGTCCGGAACCGACCGGCCGGAGGCATAATCCTTGAGCCGGGAGAGCGTTCGGTGATTGGCGGCCTCGTAGACGCCCGCCGCCTGGGCGACGGGGTTGGCGTCCTGGAGCGATCCGGGGGCGAACGAGCCGGTCCGGGATCGCGTCAGGTCACGCGTATCCAGCCGTCGATACACCGTTTCCCGATCGCGCTGGTGCAGTTCGATCGCGATCCCCAACGTCATGGGGCGATACGGGTCGTAGGCGGTCACGGTGCCGACGAGGAGCCCATCGACGCCGAGGAGGTTCATCACCTGCATCGCCTCGCCGGGCGTGGAGACTGCCGGGAGATCCAGTTCCCGCATGGCGGCGATCGTTCGATTCACGGGAAGCGTCACCAGTCCGTCGACGTGCTGGATCTCCGCGGCCATCGCGTCGGCAATCTCGTAGGGATCAACGTGCAAGGAACCCGACTCGTTGGCAAAGGGAACGACGGCCCAGAGCTGAGCATCTTCGTAGGGGCTGGAGAGAAAGCGCGGCTCGGTCAGGCGTGGTCCGCCGAAGCACCCCGCGAGGAAAAGAACCGCCAGCACCAGCGGAAAGAGCCGCAGCGTCGGGTGAATCACGCGAACCGCGCCGAAGCTGTCTCGGTTGATGCGCATGGCATGTGTACTTGTCATGGCGTCCTGCCTTTGCCTGTGAGCTCCGCTCGTTGGATAAGGGTCGGGGCAGATCCTTCGATCGGCCCGACCGCGGCCGCACCCGCTCGGTGCGGCGTCGTTCTGCTTTACTCCCGATCGCGGTCGGGATCGACGGTGGCATATTCTCCGCCGGCGGGGCTGATCAACTCCAGCACCCGATCGGTGTGCAGCGCCCAGACGTTGTCCACGCCGGAGCGACTGGAGATGAAGAAGATCCGTCCGTCGTTGGACCAGACCGGCTGGTAGTTGGCGAACTGGCCGTCGGTCAGCTTGATCCGCCCGCTTCCGTCCAGATTGACCACCCAGAGATCAGACTGTTCCGGGCGCGTTTCGTCGGCCCGCTCCGGGTCGACGACGGTGACGAAGACGACGCGCTTGCCGTCGGGTGACCAGGAGGGGTTGATCACCGCCGCGTTTGACGCGGAGACGATCTCCGTCGGGTGCATCGCTTCCCCGTTGATATAGTCGATGGTCCAGACGCTGTGGAAGCGGCTGCCGCGCTGTCGCGGTCGCTGAAAGAGAATCTTGTTGTTCGACACGTCCGGGGACCAGCGGGGGAACATGCCGTATTCAAGGAACTGGCGCGTGCCGGGGTTGTCGACTTCGGTCACCCAGATTTCCCACCGGCCGGACTGGTTCCCGAACTTGCAGTAGGCGATCATCCGTCCGTCCGGTGACCAGGTCGGGTGAATGCACTGGTCGGGTTCATTGGTGATCTTCGCGGGCGGTCCGCCGTTGACCGACGTGACGTAGATGTCCCACGATCCGCTGCGGTTGGAGGCAAAGGCGACCTTCTGGCCGCTCGGGTCGAACGAGGGCATGACGTCATCCGAGGGATCGCTGGTCAGCTGGGTGACGGTTGTGCCGCCGGTCCGCTTGATATAGATGTTCGAACCTTCCTGGTGCATGGTCGAGGCAAAGGCCATGAACTCGCCGGTCGGGTCGATGACCGGATCGAAGGTTTCGCCCTCGGTGGCAAAGCTGACCTGGGTGAGATTCGATCGGCCGGAGTGCTCGCGCGGCCGGTCGCTTCCTTCACTGATCGACTCGCCGAACAGGCCGATGAGTCGGCCACGCGAACCGGCGCCCATCTGCGCGACCTCACGGGGGGTCGATTCAAAGGGTTCAACGAGCGGCTCGTTCTCGATCTCGCTGGTGAGCGACTTTTCGACAACGGTCTCACTGGGAGAGGAGGTCCGAGCCGTCGTGTTCGTGCTCGGGCTGGACGAACAGCCGCTGATCGCGGTGATCAGGCCGGACAGAATGATGAGGGTCGGAAGGTTTCTGGTTCGTTTCGTCACACCGGTTTCCATGGCTTAATCCACCTGCAGAGGGAGTTGGCGGCCGCAGCCGCGTCAACCCGGTCGGCTCCGCCGGACTGGGGGGAACATGAGCGTCTGAAGAGGGGCGGCTCCGCCGGCCCGGTCTGCGTTCCGAGGTCTGACGACACTGGCTTATCGGACGATTTCCCCTTCGGGCTTGAGCCGCCCCGGCCAACGTCCGTTCCCACTATCGCCGACGTGTTATCGGCTACGCGACCGGGGAACCTGAGCGGAAGGGGGGGAATTATTTGGACAAGGGACGGAGGGGAGGGAAAGGCAGGAAGGCACGGAGGTAAAGCGACGGAGCGACGGAGGGGCACAGGGAAAAGTAGAGGGGTGCCGTGGTCTGAGTGGCGCAGGAGCGAAGGCCACGCGCGACTCGACGGTCATCCAATACAGAATTTAACGCCGGTTGCTCGACCACTGCACCCGGCATGGAGGGTAGGGATCGAGGCATCAAGGCATCAAGCCATCAAGGCATCGAGGGATCGAGTGGTGCCGACTGGGCGTCGTAATTC
>SLDM01000001.1 GCA_007125255.1 Phycisphaerales bacterium | reverse complement strand
GTGATCGGGCTGATCTTCATCTCCCTCGGTACGGTCGGTCTCATCCGCTTTCCCGACGTCCACAGCCGACTGCACGCACTGACCAAGGCAGACAACCTCGGACTCGGGTTCATCGTCTTCGGCCTGATGCTGCAGTCCGAATCCGTGACCGCCCTCTTCAAGCTGCTTCTCATCTGGCTGATCGTACTGCTCGCCGCGACCACCGCCGCCTATCTGGTCGCGCGGGAAGGCCTGCGCGATCTGAGAAAGGAGCAGGCGCGGGAAGGAGCACACTGACATGCCGCTCCTGTTTGACCTCCTGCTCGCCGTTGCCATCGTCGTGCTGGCCTGGCGCGCCCTGGTCGTGCGGCAGGCGTTCACCGCGGTCGTCCTGTTCATCGTCTACGGCGTGCTCCTGTCCATCGGCTGGGTCCGGCTGTATGCCCCCGATGTCGCGCTCGCCGAAGCCGCGATCGGTGCGGGGCTGACCGGGGCCCTGCTGCTGGACGCCGTCGGTTCCATGGAACGACGTCGTCCGGATGAAGAGCACAAGGGTGGTGAGTCCGGCAACACGTTGAATGAGGCCGGCAACTCACAACAGGAGGCGGGCCATGCCGACGGGTCGTGATCGCGCCAAGGAAGCGGAGATGGCCGCCGCGATTACCCCGTGGGAGACGGCCCGGTCCGGTCGCGCCATGCGCTTCCTGACCGGGATCGGCGCGTTCCTGCTGGTCATCCTGCTGGCGCTGGTCGCGGTGGATCTGATGGACCGAGAACCGGGCGGCCTGACGAGAGCCGCGCTCGATTCCCTCGACGAGAGCGGCGTGGAGAACCCCGTCACCGCGGTGCTGCTGAACTACCGCAGCATGGATACCTGGCTGGAACTCGGCGTCCTGGTGCTGGCGGTCATGGCGATGTTCGCGCTGCAGCGCTGCAGTTCTCTGGACCAGGTCCCGAGAATCGAGCGCGGCGGGTACGTGCTGATGCGCATGAGCAGCGTCTTCGTGCCGCTGATGATCCTCGGTGCGGGGTATCTGCTCTGGCGCGGCACGCACGCTCCGGGCGGCGCGTTTCAGGCCGGCGCCTTGCTCGGCGCCGCCGGCGTCATGCTCCGCCTCACCGCGCGGGATGCCTTCCGCGCGGTCTCCGGCCGGACGCTGCGCGGCCTCATCGTGCTGTCGTTTGCGTGCTTCGCGCTCACCGGCCTCGGCTTCATGGTGATGAACCGCCGCTACCTCGAGTATCCGCCTGCCCGGGCGGATGAGTGGATTTTCCTGATTGAACTTCTCGCCACGCTCTCCATCGGCGCGGCACTGTGGGTGCTGTTCGTCGGCGCCCACCCCACCACGTGGAGCCGCGAGAAGCAACCCCGAACCGACTGAGCGGAAGACCGCGACTCACACATGCCTTTGACCTCAGAAATCGTCTTCGCGCTCACCGCCGTCATCGTCTTCTGCCTCGGGCTGTACGGACTGATCGCGTACGCCCATCTGGTGCGGAAGATCATGGCGATCAACGTCATGGGATCCGCGGTGTTTCTCTTTTTCGGCGCGATCGCGCGGCGGAACTTTGAAGAGGGCAGCGATCCGGTCCCGCAGGCGATGGTGATCACCGGCATCGTCGTGGCGGTGGCGGCAACCGCGTTCGCGCTGACGCTCGCGCGGCGCCTTCATGCCGAAACGGGCCAGACCCAACTTCCGGAGGAGCAAAGCCGCCGATGAGCGACGCGCTGGTCTGGTCCATCCTGATTCCGCTGCTCGGCGCGATCCTGACGTTCTGGCTCAACTCGCGATGGGTCGCCGCGATCGGTCTGGCCTTCTCTCTGGCAACCGGTTCGCTCGCGCTCCGAGTCGCTTACGCGATCTGGCGCGACGGGGCCGTGCTGCACGAGATCGGCGGCTGGGGCGCGCCGCTTGGGATCGATCTCTATGCCGACGGCCTCTCCGCCTTCATGCTCGCCACCAACGGGCTGGTCGGCCTCCTCATCAGCGCGGCCGCGTACCTGTACTTTGAGCCGAAGGAGGACGGCCCCCGCCAGGGGCAGGAGCGCCGCGCCTTCTGGCCCCTCTGGCTCTTTCTCTGGGGCGCGCTCAACCTTGCGTACGTCTCCTCGGATGCATTCAATCTGTACGTCGCGGTCGAACTGATCGGCCTGGCGGGGGTCGCGCTCATTGTCGTCACGGGAGGTCGCGACGGCATGGTCGCCGCCATGCGCTACCTGCTCGCGGCCCTGCTCGGGTCGCTCGGCTACCTGCTCGGCGTGGCGATGCTGTACGGGGAGTTTCACACCCTCGATCTCAGGTTGATGGCGGAGCTGAGCGCGGAAGCGGAGAGCAGTCTCGTGCTCTGGGTCGCGCTCGCGCTGATCAGTGTCGGCCTGATGGTCAAGACCGCGCTCTTCCCGCTGCACTTCTGGCTTCCACCGGCCCACTCCAGCGCCGCCGCGCCGGTCAGCGCCGTGCTCTCGGCGCTCGTCGTCAAGGCGACCTTCTATCTGCTTCTGCGGCTCTGGTTCGGCGTCTTCAGCGACCAGATGACGGTCTCCTTCGGACAGCTCTTCGGCGTGCTGGCGACCCTGGCGATCATCGGCGGATCCGTGCAGGCGATTCTGCAGCGGCGGCTCAAGATCATGGTCGCCTATTCCACCGTCGCTCATATCGGATACCTCTTCCTGATCCTGCCGCTCACGATCCCCTACCGCGGCAACGACACGGCCGCCTGGAACTTCGACGGTTTCTCCGGCGGCATGTACCACCTGCTCTCCCACGCGCTGGCGAAGTCCGCGATGTTTCTCGCCGCGGGAATCGTCATTTTGAGCATGGGCAACGATCGCCTGCGCAATCTGCGCGGCATGGCGCACCAGCTCCCCCTGACGACCTTCGCCTTCGGACTCGCCGGCGTGAGCCTGATGGGCCTGCCCCCCAGCGGCGGGTTCGTCGCCAAGTGGTTCATGGTCAACGCCGCGATCGAAAGCAGCCAGTGGTGGTGGGTGATCGTGCTGCTGGCGGGCGGCCTGCTGACGGCGGTGTACGTCTTCCTCGTATTGCGCTACGCCTTTCTGCCGGCACACCCGCCGCACTTCCGCGCCCCGCCGCGCCGCCTCGAGTATGTCGCCCTGACCCTCGCCGTTCTCTCCCTGGCGATCGGCTTCCGCGCGGTCGAAGCGTTTGAGCTGCTCGAAGCCGGCACCCCGTTCCTCACCGCGCCGGATGGAGGCGACGGTTCGTGAGCGCCGTCTTCTGGATTCCGCTGCTCACGCTGTTCAGTTCGTTCTTCACGGGCGTGTTCATCTTCTTCCTGCGCGAGGACCAGAAGGTGCTGCGCACGATCCTGAACATGCTCGGCGCGATCACCAAGCTGATCTTTACCGCGATCATCTTCTGGGGCACGATTTTCGCCGGGATCGACTACGAGACCCGTTTCACCGTGATCGCGGAGTTCGAACTGCTCCTGCGGGTCGACCTGATCTCGCTGATGTTCGTTTCCCTCTCGGCGGTTTTGTGGCTGATCACGACGGTCTACGCGATCGGCTACCTGGAAGGCTCCCCCCACCGCAGCCGCTTCTTCGGATTCTTCAGCCTCTGCGTGACCGCGACCATGGGCGTGGCGCTGGCGGGCAACCTGTTTACCTTCTTCATCTTCTACGAGATGCTCACGCTGGCGACCTACCCGCTCGTCGTCCACCGCGGCACCCGCGAATCACTCCGGGCCGGGCGGACATACCTGCTGTACACGCTCTCCGGCGGCGCGCTCTTTCTGGCCGGCATCGTCTGGCTGGAATCGGTCGCGGGCACGATCGAGTTCCAGCTCGGCGGCGTGGTGGCCGGTGCCGGGATCGCCGACTGGGCGCTGATTTCCATCTTTGTCCTGATGATGGCCGGCCTCGGCGTCAAGGCCGCCATCGTTCCCCTGCATTCGTGGCTGCCGCAGGCGATGGTCGCGCCCGCGCCGGTCAGCGCGCTGCTCCACGCGGTGGCGGTGGTCAAGGCCGGAGCGTACGGCATCGTGCGGCTCGTCTACGAGGTGTACGGCATCGCCTTCGCGGCCCAGCTCGGGATCCTCCTGCCCCTGGCGATCCTGGCCGCAGTCACCATCCTCTTCGGCTCGCTCCGCG
>SLDM01000026.1 GCA_007125255.1 Phycisphaerales bacterium | reverse complement strand
TGCGCGTAGTGCTCGGAGGCGAGGGCGAAGTGGCCGATCAGCGCGGGGCTGTAGGACGCCTTGGCCAGGGTCCGCAGGACCGCAAAGTGAATCGCGCGGACCGCCGAGGTTCCCCGCGTGGCATCGAGCAGCCGCTGGAGGTCGAACCGGTCCGGCTCCTCGGAGATGCGCTGTTTCGCCGCCATGGCGTACATCTGCAGTTCCGCCATGTCGCCGTGGGTCGGATCGGGATGGATCCGGCGCAGAATCGGCACGTGCAGATCTTCGAAAAGCCGGGCGAGCGCCTCGTTCGCTTCGACCATGAACATCTCGATGATCTTGTGGGTGTAGGCGTTGTCCTCCGGAACGGCATCGATCACGTGACCATCGTCATCGAAGACCAGCTCGACCTCGGGGAGATTGAGCACGATCATGCCGTACTTGTGCCGGCGTTTCTCGATGATCCGCGCGAGCTTGTTGCTGAGCTTAAGCTTCTCGACGAGCGCATCGGTGTAGTTCGCATCGGTGCGGGCGTGCTTGCGGGCTTCCTTCTGATCACCGTCGATCAATGCCTGGGCTTCGAGATAGGTCAGGCGCTTGGCAGATCGGATCACCGTCGAGGCGACGCGCTGACTGATGACGCGCCCCTTTCCGTCGAGCGTGATGAACGCGGACTTGGCAAAGCGGTTCACACCCTCCTGAAGTGAACAGACGCCGTTGGAGAGCACCTCCGGCAGCATGGGGATCACCAGTCGGGGCAGGTAGACGCTGGTGCCGCGCAGCTTGGCTTCCTTGTCCAGCTCGGAATCGGGGCGGACGAAGTGCGAGACGTCCGCGATATGGACGCCGAGCGTGTACTCATCGGCCTTGGCGTCATACTCAAGCGAGATCGCATCGTCGAAATCCTTCGCATCGGGCGGGTCGATCGTGAAGATGAACTGTTCGGTCAGGTCTTCGCGGTTCTTCCACGGGCCCTCCGCCTCCTTGTCGAACGCCTTGGAGACCTTCCGCGCCTCGTCAATGATGGCATCGTCAAACTCGGTGCGCAGGCCGTGGGCTTCAATCACCGCTGCGGTTTCAACGTCGGGTCGACCCGCCTCGCCGAGCACCTTCACGATCACGCCCTCCGCGAGGTAGCGCTGGTCGGGGTAGTGCACGAGGTCAATGACGACCTTGCTCCCTTCCTTCGCGTTCTTTGCGTGGGGGTCGCGGATCAGAACGGGATCGTGAATCGACCGGCCGTCGGGCTCGACGAACCAGTTCGCGCCGTCCTTGAAAAGCGTTCCGACAAAGTGATCCTGGCCGCGCTCGATGACTTCGATGATGCGCCCGACGAACCCGGATCGCCCGCCACCGCCCCGGCCGCGTCCGCCGCGGACGACCTCGGCCCGCACGCGGTCCCGCGAGACGGCCCCGCCGGTCTCGCCGGGGGGAACAAAGAGGTCGCCATCCCGGAATCGCTGGTCGGGAATCACGAACCCGAAGCCGCGCTCGTTCAACCGGAAGCGGCCGGTGACTTCGTCGGGAAAGTTCGGCAGATGGACGAGGCCGCCCTGGTCGACCTCGATCTTCTTCTCCTCACGCAGCAGGCGGATCGACTCGTCGAAGGCGTCGCGCTCGTCGCTCTCCACGCGCAGATCTCGGGCGATCGCGCCGATCGTGGACGGCTGGTAGTTGCCGTGGGCCAGGTGTTCGAGCACTCGGGCAGTAAATCGCAGGGGCATAGGGGGACCTTTCGGGCGGCATGGTATCAGGAATCGCCCTCCGGCCGGCCGGGGCGAGCGCGTCAAATGGCACAAAATGCAGGGCATGGAGCATCCGTGTGAGCTGCCGGAGGGACGGAATCCACCTTGTGCGCGCTTTAAGGAATCCCGCCTCCGAAGCGTGGGTTACTCTTGAAGTGGTTCGTCACGCACCAGGTTCAGAGGAGAGAAGAAAATGTCCAGAGAAGAGACCCGACCGCGCCGCTGGCGACCGTGGATCGTTACCGCAATGGCCGCACTCGGCCTGGCGATCCTGCTCGGCGCGAGACCCGCCGCGAGCCAGTTCCTCGGCATCACGCTGAGCACCGAACGCATCGTCCCCCGCGTCCAGATCATTCAGTTTGGCGACTCCGTGGCCCGGCTGGATACCCGGACCGGCGAGATCCACCGTTTCAACGGCGATCTGCAACGAACCAATGTCCGCGGCCAGTGGGTTCGGCATGTCAGCGGCGTCGAGTCGAGCACCAGCGGCGTCCTGGAGATCCAGCGCGCCCAGGGCGCCCGGGCGGACGACGGCATCTTTCTCGTCGATGTCATCGAAGGCGACACATGGCTGTTGCGCCGCCGCGGCGCCGCCGCCGAATGGGATCGGATTGACGTACTTCACCGATGACTTGGCGCTACCCCGCAATTGTGTCCAAGGCACGAAGGCACGAAGGCACGGAGGCACGCAGGAAAAGTGACGGAGTGACGAAGTGGTGGGTGACGTTGGCGAGCTTCCTGATCTCGTCATTCCCGCGCAAGCGGGGTCGACCCTTCGTCCCTTGATCCCTCGATGCCTTGATCCCTCCCCTTCGTCGCTTCGCCCCTCCGTCGCTCCGTCGCTTCTCCGTCGTGCCTTTGTCGGACACCCCGGCTACAATCGCGCAGCAAGCGGTCACGCGGAAGCCGTTGATGAGTCCGGGCCGCGATTTCGGGCCATCATGATTCCGCTCGACCCGATTCGAACACCACTCCGGTTGATGGGAGGTCAACAATGCGCCCAATTCGTTACTGCGTCCTGACGACACTTGCCCTGAGCGCCGTGCTCGCTGCGGCGTCGTGTATCGCGGCATCCGCCGAGGATCCCGAGGGCAGTGAGACCGTTCGGGTGACCTGGGATCCGGTGATCGAAGTCGACTCCGGCAACGCGACGCGCGGGCCGTGGCGGATGAACGAATCGGAGTGGGATTTCATCGACGACCCCGCGGTGGCGATCAACAACAAGGACGAAGTCGGTGTGGCGTGGGTCGATCACGTCAAACAGGATCTGCTCTTCCAGCGCTACGACGCGGAAGGAGAGCCGGTGTTCGATGAGCCCGTCAACGTATCGGGCAGTTCGAGCATCTTCTCCTGGTTGCCGCGCATCGTGATGAGTTCTCCCGATGACGACGATTCCCCGCCGCACATCGACCTGCTCTGGCAGGAGATCGTCTTTTCCGGCGGGTCGCACGGTGGTGAGATCTTCTTTGCCCGCTCCCATGATGGCGGCGAGACGTTCAGTACTCCGATCAACCTCTCCCGCACGACCGCCGGGGCGGGCAAGGGACGGCTCGATGCCCGTTCCTGGCACAACGGGAGCTACGACCTCATCCGCGTCTCCGGCGACACGCTCTACGCGGCGTGGACCGAGTACGAGGGGAACCTCTGGTTCAGCCGCTCGACCGATGGTGGCGAATCATTCTCCGAGCCCCGGCAGATCGCCGGCGAGGAAGGCACGAACCCGACGCGCGGCCCTTCCCTGGCGCAGGGCAACGACGGCACGATCTACCTCGCATGGACAGTCGGGGAGGACGAGGAAGCCGACATCCGATTCACCCGGTCGACCGACCAGGGCGATTCGTTTGAAGAACCCCGCATCGTGCACGAACGCTCCGGCCACGCCGATGCGCCGAAGCTGGCGGTTGACTCCAGCAACGTGCTGCACATCGTCTACGGCGAGAGCGAAGGCGGCAGAAGCGGCCAGTACCGCATTCTGTACAGCCGCGCAAGCGATGAATCCCGCACCTTCGGTGAGCCGCGCGTCATCTCCGGCGAGTTTTCCCGCAACCAGGACAGCGCGAACTTCCCCATGCTTCGCATCGACGGCCGCGATCGTCTCTTGATCACCTGGGAGACGTACCAGAATCGGCGGGGCAGGCCGACGGGCACGTCCTTCGCGCTCTCGGCCAGTGGCGGTGACTCGTTCACCGACCCGCAACCCCTGCCCGGCACGGGTGACGGCGAGTACGGCTTTCACGGCAGCCAGCAGGGGCTGCTCATGAGCAAGCTGTCGGTCAATGATCGCGGCCGGATCGCCTTCGTCAACAGCACATATCGCAACAACCGTGCGAGCCACGTCTGGCTTTTCCGGGGAGCGATCGGTGCTGGGGAATGAAT
>SLDM01000346.1 GCA_007125255.1 Phycisphaerales bacterium | reverse complement strand
GGTGCCACGGCCAGAGGGCCGCAGGGAGTCGGCCGTGCGAGATGGAAGAACAATCAATGGACTGAACCATGACGCCCTGCGCTCGCCCCCGTCACCACTTCGTCACTTCGTTACTCTTGCTCCGTGCCTCTCTGGGGGTGCCACGGCCAGAGGGCCGAAGGGAGTCGGCCGTGCGAGATGGAAGAACAATCAACGGACTGAACCATGACGCCCTGCGCTCGCCCCCGTCACCACTTCGTCACTTCGTTACTTCGTTACTCTTGCTTGCTCCGTGCCTCAACGGACAACGGCGTCTGCCCGTAGAGCCGCTGAATCATGCTCTTTCGGCGCAAGTAGCGTGACCGGCCGATCCAGCCGATTACCACGGAGACCGGAATCAACACGACGCCGAGAGCGATGAAGAAGACATCATCGACGAACCGGATCAGGGCAAAGCTCACGATCAGCAACGTCAGGGCGGTGCGCAGATACGCCAGCATCGTGCGTTCATTGGAGAGGATCGTCCGGTCGATCGCCAGTTGATCGCGCACCGGCTGGTCGTGGTCGATCGGGCGATCCTTGACGTCGGTCGGTGAAGACATGGCAAACTGCCCCAGCCAGATAAGAAGAGCGGGATGAGAACCAGTTCTGCAGGCAATTCTTACAATAGCAAGATCATTGCTGGTAGGAAGGCACGGAGGCACGAAGGGGGAGTAACGAAGTGGCGAAGTGGTGACGGGGTAACGAAGTGGCGGCGAAGGTCGTCGTACTTTGGTCCGGCGAATGACCTTCCATCAGCGCACGGCCGACTCGCGGAGTTCACCCGCGGTGGCGGGCTCGCTGGCCGTGGCACCCGGCACAGAGGGGTGGGCGACAACAAGCCGGTCACAACGGCCAGACCACCAGGATCATCGGCACCGCGACGGCAGCAATGACGAGCTCAAGCGGCAGTCCCATTCGCCAATAATCACCGAAGTGATATCCGCCCGGTCCCATCACCAGCGTGTTCGACTGGTGGCCGATCGGCGTGAGAAACGCGCACGAGGCGCCGATCGCCACTGCCATCAGGAACGGGTCGGCCGATGCGTCCAGTCCGCTCCCAACACCGATCGCGATCGGCGCCATCAGCACTGCCGCCGCCGCATTGTTGATCAAGTCTGAAAGAAACATCGTCACAACGAGCAGCGCAAGTACCATGACCCATCCCGGCGCGGCGTTGCCGGCAGCGAGCAGCGCGTCTGCGATCATCTCCGCCCCGCCGCTCGTCTCCAGCGCGGTCCCGACGGGAATCATCGCCGCCAGCAGCACGATGATCGACCAGTCGATCGCTTCGTACGCGCCGCGCAGGGAGACGAGGTTCGTCATCACCATAAAGAGGGCTGCACCGGCGAAGGCGATCTGCACCGGCACCAGACCGGCGGCGGTGAGCACGATCGCGAGACCGAAGATCCCCACTGCGGTCAGAACGCGGCTCGGCCGGCCGATCTGCAGTTCGCGATCGGCCAGAGGCAGACAGCCCAGCACCCCGAGCGATTCGTGGACGGAGCCTTGCGGCCCCTGCAGGAGCAGAATGTCACCCGGCTGAAAGCGCACCTGCCGGAGGGGGAACCGAATCCGCGAGCCCTGGCGGGCCACCGCCAGGAGGTTCATGCCGTGCCGCCAGCGCAGGTGCAACTGCCCCGCCGTCCGCCCGGTCATGGTCGAGTTGGGTGACACGACCGCTTCCACCACCTTGATCTCGTCGGTGCTGACCGCGCGCTCGGGATGATCATCCTCTTCCGTTCCGCCGGTCAACTCGAGACCGGTGCGGTCCACCAGATCGCGCAGCTGTTCGGGATCGACCTCAACCGTCAGCACGTCGCCGGCCTGGAGCGTTTCGTAGCGCGATGGCGCGGCGATCTTGCGCCCGCGCCGGAAGAGGCCGACGATGATCGTCTCGATCTCGCCCTCCCCCCCACCCACCCCGGCAGCGCGGCCCTTCCCGATGTCCTTCTCTTTCTGCTTCTGCTCCTTCCTGACCGCTTTCCTGACTTCCTTCGATGGCCGCTCAGCCTGGGTGTCATCCCCTCCGGCAACCGCGCCCGACACTGGAGTCGATCCCTTCTTCTTCTCTTCGGCTTGAGCAGCACCGCCATTCTGCGAACGACCGGTCTCGGCGAGCTCGCGGCTGAAATCAACGAGCGACTTCCCGATGAGCTTGGAGTCCTCCGGCACCCGCAGCTCCGCCAGGTAATCTGAAATGTCAAAGAGCTCATCCGCACTGGCGTGCGGCTGGCGCTGGGGAATGAGCCGCCATCCGATGAGCGTGATGAACAGAATGCCGGCCACGGCAACCGCCAGCCCCACCGGCGCAAAATCGAACATGCGGAAGGGCGTCTCGTTCACCTCGGCGCGATACGTCGCAATGATGATGTTGGGCGGCGTGCCGATCAGCGTGATCAGGCCGCCGAGCAGCGAACCGAACGCCAGCGGCATGAGCAGAAGGGAGGGGCTGATGCCGCTCTTGCGGGCCATCGAGATCGCGACCGGCATGAGAATCGCCAGCGCGCCGACGTTGTTGATGAATGCCGAGGCGACGGCGACGAGAATCGTCAGCCCCGCGATCTGCAGGAGGGGACGGTCTCCGGCCATCCGGAGTGCCCGCGCGATGGGGTGGATGACCCCGGCGTTGGCGAGCGCCCGGCTGACGACCAGGACCGCAGCGACGGTGATGACCGCGGCATGACCGAATCCGCTGAAGGCTTCTCCCGCCGGAACGATCCCCCAGAGGGCGAGAACGAGCAGCGCCAGCAGCGCGACGACGTCGTACCGCCACCACCCGCCGATGAACATCACCAGCGCCGCGGCAAGAACGATATAGACAACCCACACATCGGCCATGCCGCGAAGATATCACACCGCGGCGAGGGGCGGGGTCAGGTCTTCCACCATCCGCACGTCCGATGAGGGAAACGCCTCAGACCCAGACCTGGCAGATGAGATGGGGTTCCTTGGTCTTCCCGGTCAGCGTGCCGACGGTCGAGTTCACGAACTTCACCTCGTACTCGGGGTGTGCATCCAGCCATTCGTTGATGCACTGGTCCATGTACTTCAAGGAGTCATCCGTCAGCTTCCCGTGAAAGGTCTTGACGTGGATCGCCCCCGCGCCGGTGACGTTGGGCTTGCGGTTCCACTTTTCATCGTGGGCAGCATTCTGGCCGAAGGCGGTGATCTTTCTCGATTTTGACGTGGGGCCCATCGGCTCGGCAATCGGCAGCGGCTCGGGTTCACCGCTGCGGACCGATCGTTGCCGGGACAACCTGTCTCCGGATTCGCCATCGGGTGGTTTGGAACCATATTCAATATTCATGCGCGACCTCCCTGCGTTAACCGGCTTCCCCGAACGGTCCGGCCGTTTCCTGCGCTGCCTCGTTCGGCCCGTCACCTGCCTTCAGCTGCCGGCCATTGACTGCCGGCCTCGGCATCCGACTCCGTCGTGGACGCATCGAACTCCCGCACCGACCATCGCCCATCTCGCCGCGGTTCCAGCGCCACGCGCTGCCTCTGCTGCCCGCCGCCGGGGCCGTGCCAGATGATCTGCAGAACGACCCCACCACGCTGGTCGAGCACCTCCACGTGGTGCACTGTACCTGATGCGACGCGCCGGACATGTCCCCGATCAGCAGAAATCGGGCCTTCGTACGTCAGATACTTCGGCCGATGGTCCTGAATCTGTTGAGCATCGGCGGTCTGCCCCTCCGAAAGCGCCTCCAGCAGCTCGCGCAGCGGCCGCTCCAGCCGGAAGGAGACCAGCGGCGACTCGCCCGCCGGATCCCGCCCGAGCAGCCAGTCGAAGTGGTGTGATCCACCCGGAAGTTCGTGCCGCAGCTCGACCATCGGGCAGGGTCGGGGGGAGATGCCCCACGGGTTGGCCCCGCGTCGCCCGGGGCCCCCGGGGTCCGGTGCGCCGGCCGGTGTCACCGGCCCGGTCGCCACGGGATGGGATGGCTTCTCGCCCATGAGACTGTTCCGTCTGTGGCTGGGTCCGCCTGAAATCGGCCCGTTTGAAATGGGTCTGCCTGAAATGGGCACGGCCGATTCCGGCCGGCCACTCCCGAACATGGAAGGTCGCCACACTCTGCTCCCGGGAAGGCCGCTGCCG
>SLDM01000292.1 GCA_007125255.1 Phycisphaerales bacterium | reverse complement strand
GCCGGAGACCATGTCCGGCGGGGGCGCCGTCGGGTTGGGAAATTTCGCCGCATCGTACCGCTGGTAGGTATGAATGATGCCGCCGAGTTTCCTGGGGGGAGGGGGAGTCATGGAGTTGGGTTCGTGTGGGGAGGGGGTGATGATGGATTGTAGCGCGAAAAGGCGGTGGGAAAGGCACGAAGGCACGGAGGGACGAAGGGGAGGGATGAGCATCGAGGCATCGGGTAGTGCCGACTGGGCGTTGCAATACTGTCGGGTGATTGTTGTGCTTCCATCTGGCACGGCCGACTCCCTACGGTCGCTGGCCGTGGCACCCTCCGTCACTTCGTTACTTCGTCACTCCGTCACTTCGTCACTCTCCCTTCGTGCCTTCGTGCCTCGAACCCGATACCCTTATAGGCACAATCAACAATGTCTCCCCTCCCCGACTACACCCTGCCGCTCGAGCAACTACCCGACCCGCTGCCGATCGTGCCGCTGGAGAAGCCCTTCGATGTGACGATCCGGCCGCCGGGAAGCAAGTCGATCACGAACCGCGCGTACGTGCTGGCGGCACTGGCGGAAGGGGAGTCGAGGATCCTCCGGCCGCTGCGCTCGGAAGACACCGATGGGCTGCTCAAGGCCCTGTGCAGACTCGGGGCGGAGGCGCGATGGGAGGCGAACGCGGATGATCCCGGGAGCGAGGATGTGCTGATCAAGGGCGTCGCCGGCCGCTTCCCGCGCGGCGGATTGGTGAACCTCGGCGACGGGGGAACGCCGACGCGCTTCATGATCGCCGCGGCGTGCCTGGCCGCCGAGCCGGTGGTGGTCGATGGTTCGCCGCGCATGCGCGAGCGGCCGATCGCCGAGGGTGTTGCGATGCTGCGACAATTGGGCGCGAAGATCGAGTACGTCGAGGAGGATGGCCGCCTGCCGGTGCGCATCGTGCCGAGTGAGGAGTTTAAGGGCGGTGAACTGACGATCGGCAGGACGGCGAGCAGTCAGTTTCTTTCGGCGGGGATGCTGGTTGCGCACTGGCTGGAGCGGGGTGTCGTGATTCGTTACGCTGATGGTCTGACGAGCGCCACGTACGTCATCATGACCTTCAAGATCATGGACAACTGGCATATCTGCACCGAATGCTCGATTCGTGATGACGAAGGGTGGTTGCGAATGCACTCCGGTGACGTTCCGACACGTTCAGGGCGAGTTCAGGGGGTGACATTCGCCGTTGAGCCCGATGCATCAAGTGCGGCATACTGGTTGACTGCGGCGGCGATCGTGACGCATGCTCGCGTCTCGATTCCGGGTTTGCCGGCAGCGTACAACCCGGTCGCAGAGTCGTATCAGCCCGACCTCCAGATTGTTGCGGCGCTGGAAGCGATGGGGGTTCCTCGAATCAGCTCAGGTGATGACGGAGATTTCAAAGAGTGGAAGTGGGGGGCGACATCACGATTGCGCGGGACCACGCATGACGCGAGTGACATGCCGGACGCGGCGTTGAGTCTTTCGATAGCGTGCGCGCTTGCCGACGGCCCATCCACCATCACCGGTCTGCACACACTGCGCGTCAAGGAAACCGACCGTATCGCGGCGCTGGAGAAGGAACTGCGCAAGGTCGGCTGCGGAGTCGAGACGACGGATGACTCGATCACGATCACGCCGCCACCGCCGGAGGTGAAGGCCGCCGAGCCGGCCGAACCGGTCGTCATCGAGACCTACAACGACCACCGCATGGCGATGAGCTTCGCGGTCCTCGGACTGGTCCGCCCCGGAATCGTGATCGCCAACCCGAAATGTGTGGCCAAGAGCTACCCGGGGTTCTGGCGCGACTTCGCGAAGTTGTACGGGTCACCCGCCTCGCCCTGATCGGGTGAGAGGCCCTCGCGCCCGGGCACCTGATGAACGCACCCGGGTGGATTCGAACCACCGACCGCCGGTTTAGGAAACCGGTGCTCTATCCTGCTGAGCTACGGGTGCAGCACGCCTCGCACCGACTCGGCGGAACACCGGCCGCGGAAACGACGACGAGGTCATGATAGCGGAAGGGGAGGGGCGGGAAAGGGACGGAGGCACGAAGGGCAGGGGTGAAGGGATTGAGGGCTCAAGGCATCGAGGCATCGAGGCATCAAGTGGTGCCGACTGGGCGTTGCAGTTCGGTCTGGTGATCGTCCTTCCATCTCACACGGCCGACTCCCTACGGCCCTCTGGCCGTGGCACCCTGCAGAAAGTACCGAAGTGACGAAGCGGCGCGCGGGGTGCTTTCTTCGTGCCCCGTGGATCCCTGCTTCCGCGGGAATGACGGAACCAGGACTCCTGCCCCCGTCACACACCCCTTCGTGCCTCCGTGCCTCCCCTTCGTCACTTCGTCACTCCGTCACTTTCCCTCCGTGCCTCCCCTTCGCGCCGCCTCCACGTGGCGCAGCGTCTCCTCCGGTACCGCTTCGGCGGGCAGCCCCAGCCCGGTGGTGAAGCGGTTCATGAAGTTGAACCGGGCGATGACCTGCAGCACTTCGAACGCGCCGACCTCGCCGAAGGTTTTCCTCAGCTCCGCGTAGCGGGCATCGGTCAGCGCGGTGGGATCGAGGGTGATCTCCCGGGCGACGGTGACGGCCAGCCGCTCGGCGTCGGGCAGGCTCTCGGGAGCATCGACCGCGCGGGCGATGTGATCGATCGACACGCCGGCATTGAACAGCTTCTGCACCTGGTGGGTCTTGCAGTAGTGGCACTCGTTGACGTAGGAGACCTCGTTGGAGATGTAGTGCTGCATCGCCTCACCGATGACGGAGCGATCGCGCCAGACCGCAAAGAGCTCCATCCACGCCACGCGCATGTCGGGCACGCGCGACATCGCCCGCATCGAGTTGGCGATCCGCTCACCGGTCATCGGTGAAGAGGGGGCGTCGTCCCGGACGCGATCGGCCAGGAGACGGATCTCACCATCGCTCAGCAGCGCAATCCGCGCTTCCGGCCGCGGGTCGTCGGTTCGGTCCGCACGAAAACGCTTCTCCGCGGGGTAGCTCGCCCACGACTCGATGGGCAGGTTGAGCGGCTCGACGGTTCGATTGAAGTAGCTGAAGAAGCAGGCGACCATCGTCAGCTCGATGATCTCCGGCTCCTGGAACCAGCCGCGGAGTTCGCGGAAGCACGCATCATTGAAGCCGGAGATCTCGTGGGTCAACTCCCGGGCGTACCGGATGGCGAGCCGCTCGCGCTCGCTCAGCTCCGATAGGGCCTCGTCCTCGTGAACGGCCCGCATCAATTGGCGGCCGCTCTCCGTCGCGCCGAGCAGTCGGGTCATGTGGGCGGCGGCATAGTCCGATCGCTCCTCCCGCGCAATCGCCAGTCCCATCGCCATCTTCTTCTCCGGCTCCACCGTTCCGCCGTAGAGAACGGTCGCGCAGAGGTGTGCCATCGCTTCCGGGCCGCCGGTGATCTTCGACCACGCCCGCAGATAATTCGGGTACCGGTCCCCGTCGACCGGCTCGAAAGCGAGTCTGATCCCTTCCCGCTCTCCCTCGGCGGGTTCCCGGTCGAGTTCAACCCGGGAGACCCGGTCCGATTCGGCCGGGGCAACTGCGGCGGCCGAGGCGGCCGCCAGCGCCGGGAGGGGGAAGGTGGGGGAGGGGAGCACCAGACCAGGGGCCACCATGAGAAGGGCTGCGAGAAGGACCGCGGGGCTGCCGATGGTGGGGCGGCGCCTCCTCGGCCGCCCTCGCTCCGGGTGAACGATCCGGCGGCAGCGCTCCATTGAGAACGGCCGCCAACCGGCCTGAGTGAATCCCGAGACCCTCCGGCCTCTCCGATCCTTCAACCGCAAAGGCCCGGCCGCAGCTTCGCGAGTTTCCATGATGCAGTTCCTTCCTCGGCAATCGAGTTCGAGTTCGCCCGGTCCCCCGCCTCCTGGTGGAGGGCCATCGCGCGCGTGATTCAGATGAAATCAGTTCCACCCCGGTCCTGCTCGATACGTGGGCGCAGTGATGAGAGCGTACCGCATCGGGGCGGCCGTTCAAGAGACGGTTGAACAGATTATTCAGATCGCCAGAAGTCTATGGGTTGGAATATACTTGCATCATACATCCCTCCAGCGGCTATTCATTCTCCAAAACTTATTGTATAGATAGAGAATATTCTCAATTATG
>SLDM01000117.1 GCA_007125255.1 Phycisphaerales bacterium | reverse complement strand
TCGAGGAGTTCGTCCCGATCGGGATAGCCCGGACGGTCGAGAACTATTGATTCCGTGACACGTATCTCGGCGACGTTCAGTTCGCCGAGGTGGTACTCAATCGGAAAGGCGAAGGATTCGATCGTTTGGGGAAACCACACGGTGTACAGCAGTGTCCCCTTCGACAACGGCGTATCAAAGTCAATGTCGAACTGAAGTGCACCGTCAGCAAAGTCCACATCATCGTCAACCTCGATGATCGTCCACCCGCCAGGCCCTGCATCTTCCTGACCGGTTGAGTGAATCTGATAGGACAGCTCGCGGCCGCCTACGAAGATCCTCCCGGCAGATTTGCGTATCTGATGGGACGTCAGCAGCAGCTTTCGATTACTCACGATCATCGCGCATCCCACGCTTACCCCGCCCCGAGAGGGTATCGCCACAGAGGCCACGGGAGCCCCGAGGAGCTCCCGCGGCGTGGAAACGGATACCTCCGGCGGCGATTCTCGACACGTCGTTGCACACCCGTTCGAGAACTGAACGAAGATCGATATCGAACAAAGCGCGATCGCCGCTGACATCCGCATCATTCAATCCTGACTGGGTTGCAAAGCGATCGCGGAAAACTCTCCGCCACCGATGAACTCATGCGCTGGTACACCGTTGACATAGACGAATGCAGCGGTCCATGAGTTATCGATCTCGATGGTGTACACATCTCCGTATGAGTCTTCGTACTCCATCTCTACAATTCCCTGGGCCATTGAGGCCCCGAGAACTTCGTTGATTGTTCCCCAGTAGGTTATCGTAATGCTGCCATCGGCGTTCTGGACCGCATTCCAATTGACCATCCAGAACGGGCCCATTGATGGATCCTGGAAATTATGCGATGCGTCGGCAGGCAGCACGAAACTCAGAGAAGCCGTATCATTGATCCAGTCGAACTCGTATTCCATGTCGCCCAGATCGACCACATCATGGCTGTTGCCGCTTTGCACCATGTTGTAGTGGACGACATTTCTTCCATCGAGCTCTCCGATGACTTCAATGTTGTCATATTTCTTGGAGACAATGTCAGGATCATCGTTGTCGTTGACAGATTCCCACATGTCATCCAGCTGATCTTTCAGATCATCGTTCATGTCTTCAATCGGATTGAACTTCTTGCTGCCTGGAAATCTAATCCAGTACCTTCCGTCAGGATCACGGTATACTTCGACAGTCCGATTCCTGTACGTCATTGTGCCCAGATACACACTTCCCGGTGGAAGACTCTCCGACGGTTTTCCCCACTCAATTTCAAACTCGAACCAGAACTCCTGGTCGAACACCTTGAATGTTCCACCTCCTCGTAATGTGCCAGATGACGAACATGACGGCATAGGCAGTACAACCAGCAATGCCAGGATCACGGCAAAGCATCCGACCAGGTTTTTCTGTCGCAGGAACATTGGCATGTGAGGCCTCCGATCGTTTTCTCGTGGCGGCCTGCCGCTTCAGCGGCGGGCGACCCTTTCAGAAAATGCTCGTGCCGCACCGCGCGACAGCGAGTGTACCACGCAATACAACGGATTTGAGGTCAGCAACGACGCCGCCTGCGGGTCCAGACAGCGGAAATCGCGGACTGACCTTGAGTCCGACTGAACGGGCCCCTATTTTGTTAAACACCGCCCGACGATCAGATTCGTCAGCAATCCGGGGACTCATCATGGAAACGCTTTCGGGACGCAACGAACGACGCGATCGGAGTCTGCTGGCCGCACTGGTTGCGAAGCATAAATCACGTATCATCAGACGCTTGCGCGGAAAGCTCCGGGCCGCGGGCGTGACCGCGTTCGACGAAGAGGACATCTTCTCGACCTGCGCACGGCGACTTGACCTGATGCACATGGACCGGCGGCTCAAGCCCATGAGTGAAGAGGGACTCGTGAGCTACACCCTCCGCATGGCGATGAACATCGCATCGAACAGGATTCGCGCTGAGCAAAGGCGACAACGGACGCTTCAGCGACTCTTCCGCGAGTCAGTCGATCAGTTGTCACACTCGCCGGCGGAGCCGGATGAGCAGGTGCTCGATGCCTTGATGAATCAGCTCGATGAGGATGATCGCCGATTGCTGCAACTTCGTCTTGACGGCCGGGCTCACATCCACATTGCCAACGCACTCGGCATTTCGATTGCGGCGGAACGCTCCCGCTGGCAGCGGCTTCGAAAGAATGCCAGAGCGTTGCTCGCCCTGCCTCCCGCTTCCCCGCCGCGGCAACCATGAGGCGAGTCACACCGCGCGGGTCTCCTTGCCGGCAAAGTTGCTCGGGACGGGACCAACCGATGGTCAACGGCGCGTCAGACTTCTGCTCACGTGACCCGCACGGACGAGAGATTCTCAGCAAAGACGCGAAGGCACAAAAAGGGGAGAGCGAAGTGACTGAGTAATGAAGTGCGGGCGGGATCGGCGGGGAACCCCGCCAGACAATCACAGAAACAGAGTTGCACTACTCACTCGTAATCCACACGGTTCCGGATATCCCCCACTCCGTCACTCCGTCACTCTCCCCATCGTCTCCTCAACCTCCCGCACCGTCTTCGGCACCTGCTTCGAGAGGTTCCGCGATCCGCCCTTCGTGATCAGGATGTCATCCTCGATCCGGATCCCGATCGCTTCCTCGGGCAGGTAAATGCCCGGTTCGATGGTGACGACCGCGCCGGCTTTCAGCGGTCCGTCCGGCGCGTGGTCGTGCGTCTCCAGACCGAGATGATGGCCGATACTGTGGATAAAGAAGTCGCCGTAGCCGGCCTTGGTGATCACCGCCCGGGCCGCGCGGTCGATCTCCGTCAGCGTCGCCCCGGGCTTGCACGCCTTGATCGCGGCCTCCTGGGCGCTGAGGACTACCTCGTAGACCTCGCGCTGCCGCGCGGTGAACCGGCCACTTGCGGGAATGGTGCGGGTGATGTCCGCGCTGTACCCGCCCCAGACCGCGCCGGAGTCGATACAGATCAGCGCGCCATCCTCGATCGTCTGGTCGTTCGCGCGGTAGTGCAGCACGGTCGAGTTGATCCCCGAGCCGGCGATCGTGTTGAACGCCGTCCGCCTGGCGCCGCGCCGGCGGTAGGCGTGTTCGATCGACTCCTGCAGCTCGTACTCGTTCATCCCCGGCTTCACGCTCTTGAAGGCCGCGTTGAATCCTTCCGCGGTGATGTCGATCGCATACTCGATCATCTTCACTTCGTGGGAGGACTTGGAGCCGCGCAGAGCGGGAACAAGATCGGTCTGATCTTCGATCGAGAGACCGGGAATGCGCGCTTCCAGCTTGCCGAAGAGCTCCAGATCGGGCGAGATCGGCTGATCGTACCGGGCGAAGTCATGCAGGCAGGCAAGTGACTTCGCCCGCTTCGCCGCGGCCCCGAGGAAGCGCGGCAGATGACTCGTGCGGAAGATCGCCTTGAAGCCGGTCTTCTCGCGCAGCTTGGCGCTGACTTCGAGCCGGTAGCCGTCCCATTTTTCGACTTCCGGGTTCAGCGGCCGCAGGAACAGCATCTCCCGCCGCGCTTCGACCGGGTTGGCCGGATCGAGCACGAGGACTGCTTCCGGCTCATCGGTGATACCGGTGAGATATTCAAAGTGCGGGTGGGGCCGGAAGTCATCGTGCAGATGATCGAGCGGCCGGCCGGCAAAGATGACGCCGATCGACTTCTTGAGCTGCGCCCGGACTTTCCTGCGGCGGGCGGCGTATTCGGTAAGCGGCATCTCCGGCGGCGACTTCGTGGGCATCGAGCGTAACCTTCCTTCCTTCTGATTCGTCAGGGGAACACGCGCAGAACGCGCGGAAAAACCAATGACAATCTTCAGCCCCACGCCGCGAGCAGCAGGAGCAGGTCGAAAACGTCCACGGCTCCGTCGCCGGTGAGATCCGCCGCGCACGAGCCCTCCTTCGGCAAACACGGCCCCCACGCATCGAGCAGGATCAGAAGGTCAAAGACGTTGACGACCCCGTCATCGTTCAGGTCGGCGGGATCGCCGGAAGCGGGATCCTCACCGATGAAGAGGTCGACGCGGCCGGACTGGGTGCCATTGATGTCGCTGGCGTAGGCGCTGATGAGGTGATCCGGCGCGCCGTTGCCGGAGGCATCGAGACCGCCGGCGAGGTTGAAGCCGAAGAAGTCATCGGTTTCGACGGCCGCGAACGTGCGCAGCGTCTTGCCGGTTGCGCCGGAGATCACAAACGCCCGGCCGGTGCCGGAGCCGCCGAAGAAGCCGCCGGGTGAGGGCTGGCCGATCAGAAGATCCGCATGGCCGTCGCCGCTCACATCCCCGGCCGGGGCGAGATTGCGTCCGAACCGTCCGCCGGCCTCGGTGCCGTCCCAGGTGACGAGCAGTTCGCCATCCTTGCCGGAGTAAAGGTACGCCCGCCCGGCATTGGTCGCGGCCGCACCGTTGCCATCGGCGCCGATGAGCATCTCCGCGTGACCGTCGCCGTTGGTGTCGCCGACGATCGCGATCGAAAGGCCGAAGAAATTGGACTGACCTTCACCGGTGAACTGGTAGAGCTCCTCGAAGGAGTCGCCGGCATAGGCGTAGACGCGTCCGCCGAAGAATCCGGGTGCGGGGTGGAACGGCGCGCCGACCAGGAGATCGGGAGTGCCGTTGCCGGTGAGGTCACCACCGCCGGCGACCGAGGCGCCGTAGTGGGTGGCGGGCTGCTCACCTTCGAACCGGTGCAGGAGATCACCCGTCGCGCCGCAATAGAGGTAGGCGAAGCCGAGCCGATCGTTCTGGGGGGCGCGGGCGCCGATCATGTAATCCGGCACGCCATCGCCGTTGACATCCCCCACGCCGGTGAGGGAGAAGCCGAACCAGTCGCCGGCCTCTTCGCCGGTGTGGGTGCGGATAAGTTGCCCGGTCTCGCCGGAATAGACATAGGCCCGCCCGGCATCGGTGCCGTTGGCATCGCTGCCCGGAGCGCCGAAAAGCAGATCTCCGGCGCCGCTTCCGGTGATGTCGCCGATGCCGGCGACGGCGGAGCCGAAGCGGTCGCCGTCGGCCTCACCTTCGAAAGTGAACAGCAGGGTGCCGGTCGCGCCTTCGTAGACGAACGCCCGGCCGGGGCCGGTGGAGGCGATCGGGTCGGCCAGCGGGGCGCCGATGACCAGGTCGGCATGGCCGTTGCCGCTGAGATCGGGCGTCATGCGCACCGCGCTGCCGAACCACTGCTGGGCGGAGGGGCCGGGCAGGGTCAGATCGGCCTGGTCGGCGGGAATCTCCTCGGCGGGGATTTCCTCGGCGATGAGAACCCCCGTGGCCCAACCCCAGAAGAGGCCGATCGAGGCACCGGTGATGAGCGCGTGGATGGCGAAACGTGATCGGGACATGGGGAACCTCTCTCCTCCGGCCTGGGTTGAGCCGGGCTCCGATTGATCCGGGACGAATCGTGCCCGGCGCGTGCACTGCTCCTGATGAGCGATTTGCGGAGCGTATCACATTCACCGCGGGATGAATCCGGTCGCGGCCCGGCGCCGAGGCCGCAGCCGGAGGCAAAAATCCCGCAATCCGGACGAGTTTGCCGAAGAAAAACCGCGGCGGGCCGGTATAACAAGGTGGTGGGATAGCCCATGGTGGTGGGCGATCGACCGGCTCGAGGGGTTTCCGCGAAGTGATCCGACGGGTCAGCCGATCAACTGGTGTTCGGGCGTCGAGTCGGGCGTCAGGTCGGGCTTCGAGTCGGGCGTCGATTCGGGCTTCGAGTCGGGCGTCGAGTCGGGCTTCGAGTCAGTAGTCTGCGGAATCTCACGGGTCGGAACGGGTCACCTATGGTGGCGGCGTCCGAATCGGTTCCGGCGAATCAGATGAGACGCGTTCCGCGTTGATCGCACACCGACCGCCAAGCAGCTCCATCCCTGAGAGCTGCAACTTTCGCCGATGCCCGACGAAGCCGCTGCTGTTCGCTCTTACTTTCCGATTGATTGGACCCCATGGCCCGCGCGTTTGTCTGGATTATCGGTACCGCCATCACCCTCGCCGTCCTCGGCTGGCTGGGGTGGCTTCTGTTCATCCGGATCTCCGATGCCCTCGAAGAGGGCGAATCGGGCCGCCAGAGCCGGGCGGTGGCGGTGGAGATCGCGGAAGTTGAACGCGGCACGATCCGTGACATCCGGCGATTCACCGGAACGATCCGCCCCCGTTCGGAGGTCGAGATCGCGCCCCGGATCGCCGGTCGGCTCAAACGGCTGTACGTCGACATCGGCGACACCGTCCAGCGCGGCGAGCTGATCGCGGAGCTGGACGATGAAGAGTATCTGCAGGATGTCGAGGCCGCCCGGGCCGATCTGCTCGTCACGGAAGCGACGCTGGATGAGAAGCGCAGCGCGCTCCAGATCGCCGAGCGCGACTACGAACGATCCAAGAGGCTGCGCGAACAGCGCATTGCCTCGGAGTCCGAACTCGATGCCGCCCGGTCCCGCTTCGAGGCGGAACAGGCCGGCGTGCGCGTCGCGGAGGCGGAGGTCACGCGCCGCCAGGCCGCGCTGCGCTCGGCGGAGATTCGCCTCTCCTACACGCGGATCCTGGCGAACTGGGAGACCGGCGGCGAGGTGCGCGTGGTCTCCGAACGGTACGCGGAGGAAGGCGCGACCGTCGCCGCCAACACCCGCCTTCTCTCCCTGATCGATCTGGATACCCTCCGCGCGGTGATCTTCGTCACCGAGCGCGACCACCGTCCGCTGCGCATCGGCATGGAAGCGGAGCTGACCTCGGACAGCCGGTCCGACGAGCTCCACACCGGCCGGATCGTCCGGATGTCCCCCGCCTTCCAGGAAGGCAGCCGACAGGCGCGGGTCGAGATCGAACTGCCCAACCCCGATCACGCCCTCAAGCCCGGCATGTTCGTGCGCACCCAGCTCGAACTCGAGCGGGATGACGATGCCTGGATCATTCCCAGGCAGGCGCTGCTGACCCGCGATGATGTGACGGGCGTCTTCGTCGTCGACCGCGACGAGATGACCGCCCACTTTGTCCCGCTGACCATCGGGATCCGCGAACGGACGCGCGTCCAGGTGCTCGAACCGGAACTGAACGGTCCGGTGGTCGTGCTCGGCCAGCACCTGCTCGATGACGGCGCGGAGGTCAGCATTCCCGACGAAGATGGCGCGGAGGTGGCGGACCGCTCGGATCAGACCGTGATCTCCGGCGCGCTGGGGAGATCCTCCGGATGAAGATGACCGACTTCAGCGTCATCCGTCCGGTCTTCATCACGATGGCGGTCCTGATCGTGATCGTGCTCGGCGTGATCTCGCTTTCGCGCCTGCCGATCGATCTCATGCCCGAGGTCGAATACCCCACCCTGACGGTGGCGACGAGCTACGAGAACGCCAGCCCGGAGGAGGTGGAAGAGCTGATCACGCGGCGCGTGGAGGAAGCGATCGCCGCGGTTCCCGGCGTGGAGGAGTTCACCTCCGTCTCCGCCGAGGGCAACAGCAACGTCCGCATCACGTTTGCGTGGGGGACGAACCTCGATGTCGCCGCGGCGGACATCCGCGAGCGGCTCGACCGGATCATTCCGCGCTTTCCCGACGATGCCGACCGGCCGCAACTGCGCCGGTTCGATCCTTCATCATTTCCGATCCTGATCATCGGCGCCGCGAGCGAGCTCGATCCGATCGAACTGCGCGAGCTGATGGAAGACGTCGTCCAGCAGCGGCTGGAACGCATACCGGGCGTGGCGACCGTCGACGTCTGGGGCGGACTCAACCGGGAGATCCAGGTCAACCTCGATCCCGACCGGGTCATCGCCCTCGGACTGCCGCTGGATGAGATCCAGCGCCGCATCACCGAAGCGAACATTCTCGTTCCCGCCGGAACGGTGGAGCGCGATCACCGCGAGGTCACGATCCGCACGCCGGGGTACTTCGCCGACCTCGAACAGCTCTCCGCAACGGTCATCGCGATGCGGGACGGGGCGCCGGTCTACCTCGATCAGATCGCCACGATCGAAGATACCCACGAACGCCGCTCACAGATCATCCGGATCAACGGCGACCCGGGCTTTCGTCTCGCGATTCGCAAACAGTCCGGCACCAACACGGTGGACGTCGCGCGGCGCGTGCTCGCGGAGCTCGATCGCATCAACGCCGATCTGCCGCAGGTCAACCTCGTCACGCTGACCGACCAGTCCGGGTACATCGAGCAGGCGATCCGGAACGTCAGCCAGTCGGTCCTCTACGGCGGCGCGCTGGCCATTCTCGTTCTGCTCTTCTTCCTGCGCAACATCCGCAGCACGATCGTGATCGGCACCGCGATTCCCATCTCGCTCATCGCGACGTTCTCGCTGATGTACTTCGGCGGCTTCACGTTGAACCTCATGACCCTGGGCGGGCTCGCCCTCGGCGTGGGCATGATGGTCGACAACGCCATCGTCGTGCTGGAAAACATCGCCCGCAAGCGTGAAGAAGCGACCAGGGACCGGCCACCGCGGCGCGGGAGCGCGGGGAAGAACGCAGAGGAAGCGAAGGCGGCAAAACAGGCCGAGCGCCGGGAGAGTCTCACCGCCGCGATTGACGGCACGCGCGAAGTGACCCCCGCCATCATCGCCGGCACGCTCACCACCCTGGCGATCTTCATCCCGCTGCTCTTCGTCGAGGGGATCGCCGGCGTGCTCTTCACGCAGCTCGGTTACGTCATCAGCTTTGCCCTCTTCTGCTCCCTGATCGTGGCGATCACGTTCATCCCGATGCTCTGCGGCCGGCTGCTCCGCGCTCCCGGCCAGCACGGGCCGAAGTTCGTCCGCTGGCTTTTCCACCTGAGCCGCGCGGGGTTCGAGGGGTTGGAGAACGGCTACCAGACGCTGTTGCGCGGGGTCCTGCGGGCCCGCACCCTGGTCCTGGCGGTGGTCATCGCCATGCTCGCCGGCAGCATCTGGATCATGCCGCTGGTCGGCGGCGAGTTCATGCCCGAAGCCGATGAAGGCGAAGTGCGGGTCTCGGTCGAGATGGAAGTCGGCGTTCGGCTGGAAACGCTGGATGAGCGGATGCGCAAGCTCGAGCGAATCGTCCTTGAAGAAGTGCCCGAGATTGAGAGCTACGTGACGCGGCTCGGATCTTCCGGCTGGCGCCCCAGTGGCGGCAACACGGGCCGCATCCAGATGACGCTCGTCCCCGAAGCCGAACGCACCCGGTCGAGTCTCGAGATCGCCAACGCCCTGCGCGACAAGGTCGATATCATCCCCGGGGCGGTCGTGCGGACGCGCGAGGGACAGGGACTCTTCCTCCTGCGCATGGGCGCTCCGGACGGCGAGCGGCTTCAGATCGAAGTCCGCGGACATGACCTGGCGACGCTCGATGCGCTCGCGGCCCGGGTGGCGGAGGTGACGGAAACCGTTCCCGGCGTCACCGACGTCTCGCTCAGCCGCGAAGCCGGCGCTCCACAGGAACTGGTGCGCATCGACCGCGACCGCACCGCGGACCTGGGGCTGTCGGTCTCCCGCATTGCCCGCTCACTGGAGACCGCGATCGCCGGCTCCCGCGCCGGTGAATACCGCGAAGGGGGGCGCGAATACCGCATTCGACTCAGCATGCAGGATTCGGAGACGCTCGATCCCGAAGACATCCTCGCCTTCACCGTGACCAACGATGAAGGGGAAGCGATCGCCCTGCGCAACGTGATCCAGTTCGTCCCCGCCATGGGGCCGGTGCAGATCGACCGGAAGAACCAGCAGCGGACAACGACGATCTCGGCGAACATCGCCGATCGCGACCTGATCTCGATCGTGTCGGATCTGCGCGAAGCGCTCACCGCCGTTCCCGTACCGCGGAACTACGAAGTCTTCATCGCCGGCGACTACGAGGAGCAGCAGGAAGCGTTCGGCGAGCTGATGATGGCCTTCCTGCTGGCGATCGTGCTCGTCTACATGGTGATGGCGTGCCTCTACGAATCGCTGCGCGACCCGCTGATCGTGATGTTCAGCGTGCCCCTGGCCCTGATCGGCGTGGTCGTGATGCTGCTCTTGACCGAGACGCCCTTCAGCGTGCCGGCCTTCATCGGCAGCATCATGCTGGGCGGCATCGTCGTGAACAACGCCATCCTGATCGTCGACCAGGCGACCCGGCTGCGCCGGGATGGCGGGCTTACGCCTCGCGATGCCGCCCTGGAAGCAGGACGGCGGCGGATGAGGCCGATTCTCATGACCTCGCTGACGACCATCCTCGGCCTGGTGCCGCTCGCGCTCGGGATCGGCGAAGGCGCCGAGGCGCAGGCGCCGCTCGCCCGCGCGGTGATCGGCGGCCTGATCAGCGCCACGATCATCACGCTGTTCATCATTCCCGTCCTGTACACTCTCTTCTATGCCTTCCAACGCCAACCCGCCGAAGCCGCCGCGGGGCGCCGTACCGCCGTCGCCCCGGCGTAGTCGCCGCGTACCCCGACGGTACCCTCCGGGACGAGCTCGCGGCACGCTGAGCGCCGTCATTCTGAGTGCGTGTTCCTGCGCGATGATCGGCTGTCAGCCCGGGCCGTTTGATTACGAACTGAAGGACTTTCCCGAAGCCCGTTCACTGGGCGTCTCGGAATGGGACGACGTCACCGTCGATCCCGCGCTCCGTCCGGAAGTCGCGCCCGATCCGGATGAGCTCGACCTCTCCGAACCCGATGCGGAGCTGACCTCCCCCGCGGTGATCTCGATCGAACGGGCCGTCTCTCTCGCGCTGCGCAACAACCGGGGCCTGCGGGTGGAGATGCTGCAGCCGATGATCACCGGCACGTTCGAGGAACTCGAGCGGGCCCGTTTCGATCCGGTACTGGACGGCGAGGTCATGATCCTGCGCGAACGCTCTCAGCGCATCTCCGCGGCGACCCAGGAGATCTTCGGCACGCTCGATGAGCGCGTCCAGGGCGAGGTCGGCCTCCAGCAGGAATTGCCCACGGGCACTACGCTCGATGCATCCTTCCGGCAGGTCTTCGCCGACTCCGACCGGACGCCGGCGCAACACTCGACCCGCTTCGGTTTCACCTTGACCCAGGCGCTGCTGCGCGGGGCGGATCGGGAAGCGAACATCGCCTCGATCCGGCAGGCCCGTCTGGACACGCTGGCGTCGGAGTACGAGCTGCGGGCGTTCGTCGAGGCCCTGGTCGCCGATGTCGAGACGACCTTCTGGGAGTTTCTCCTGACCAAGCGGGAGATCGAGATCTTCGAAAGCTCCCTCGAACTGGCCGAGCAGCAACTCGACGAGACGAGCCAGCGGGTGGAAGTGGGCGTGGTGGCCGAGACGGAACTGGCCGCGGCCAAGGCGGAAATCGCGCAGCGCCGGGAAGAGCTGATCAACGCCCGCAGCAATATGAAGCGCGCGCGGCTCGAGCTGCTGCGTCTCATGAACCCGCGCTCCCGGGAAGGATGGGACCTGGAGGTGGAGCTGCTCGGTGAAGCCGCGGCCGAGCCGATTGAGCTGGATCCGGTCGGCGAACACGTGCGGCTGGCCGGATTCATGCGGCCGGAGCTGAACGAAGCGCGGCTGCGGCTCGAACAGGGGCGGCTCGAAGTGGTGCGCACGCGCAACGGATTGCTGCCCCGGCTGGACTTCTTCATCGCGCTGGGCAAAACCGGCTTTGCCGACTCCTTCGGTGATGGGTGGGCCGATCTCGACGGCCGGGGCTACGACCTCCAGGCGGGATTGGCGTTTCAGTATCCCCTGGGCAACCGCGCCGCCGATTCAGAGTACGAACGGGCCCGCCTCTCCCGGCGTCAGGCTTCCGAGAGCGTCGAAAATCTCTCCCAGCTCGTCGACCTGGAAGTGCGCATCGCCCACATCGAAGTCGAACGGGCTCGGGAGCAGATCGAAGCAACCCGCGCAACGCGGGCGTTGCGCGAAGAGACGCTGCGGGCCGAATCGGAGAAGTTTCGCGTCGGAACCTCCACGACCTTCCTCGTCGCGCAGGCGCAGCGCGACCTGCTGGAGAGTCAGATTGCCGAAGTCCGGGCGATGGTCAATGAGCGGCAGACGCTGATCGAACTCTACCGATTGGAGGGCACCCTGCTCCAGCGCCGCGCCATCGACGCCCCCGGCCGGCAGACGGTCGAACGCGGCCGGATGATCAGCGGATAGGCGGCGGATCACCGGCGGCGGGCTCCACTGCCGCCCGGGATACTTTCTTTCGAACCAAGCCTTTCGAGCGGGGCCTTCCGAGCCGGGCCTTTCGAACCGGATCCTTCAAACGGGACCGTCGAGCGGCCTCAGTGAGCGGGAACGTCGGGCCGTCCCCTCCGTCTCGGGGATGCATATCATGGATTCGCCTCCATATTTCAGGACCGCACGATTTCTGCACACAACTTTTTTCGCTTGGGTGACTTTAGTTCGCACCAACTGACCTAACATTCTCTCGGCGAGTCTCCTCCTGATTCCCGTCGACTCCTCTCATCCAGACCGGGCCTCTTGGTCGGCCCCCTGCCATGACTGATCACGTTATGCCCAACACCACCGCTACGCCGCCCACGGACCGGCTGCCTGCCACCGACCTCGATCCCGACACCGCGACCGACTCGGCCGCGACCGTCGGAAACGAAGGCGCGCCGGAAGGCGCGAAAGATCACACGTTTCCCGAGCTCTCGTTGAAACTGAAGCTGGTCAATCTGGTGGCCGTCGTTCTTCCGTTCATCGGGTTCCTCGCCGCCTTCGTGCTCCTGTGGGGTGTTGCCTTCAACTGGATCTACCTCGGGCTGCTGGTGGCGATGTACTCCATCACGGCGGTCGGCATCACCGTCGGCTTTCACCGCCTCTTTACCCACCGATCGTTCGAGTGCCCCGGCTGGGTGCGCATGCTGTTTGGAATCTTCGGTTCCATGGCCGTACAGGGACCGGTGATCGAGTGGGTCGCGGATCATCGACGACACCACCAGCACAGCGATGTCGATGGCGATCCGCATTCGCCGCATCACCACGGCGACACCGTCGCCGGCGTCATTCGCGGAGCCTTTCATTCCCACGTCGGCTGGCTCTTTCGCGGCCGGCCGAAGAACTCGGTTCGGTACGTGCGTGACCTGCTCGAAGATCCGCTCGTCCGCTTCGTCAATCGCCACTTCGTCCTCTGGGTTGCCCTGGGATTGCTCATTCCCGCCGCGATCGGCGGCCTGGTCACCATGAGCTGGACCGGCGTGCTGCTCGGCTTTCTCTGGGGCGGACTGGCGCGGGTCTTCCTCGTTCACCACGTGACCTGGAGCATCAACTCCGTCTGCCACATCTGGGGCACGCGCGATTTCCGCAGCCATGACGAGAGCCGGAACAACGTTATCTTCGGCGTGCTCGCCTTCGGTGAAGGATGGCACAACAACCACCACGCCTTTCCGACCTCGGCGCGGCACGGGTTGCGCTGGTGGGAAATCGACCTCAGCTACATGCTGATTCGCGGGATGGCCCTGGTCGGCCTGGCCCGGAACGTGCGCGTCCCCACCGCGGAGCGGCAACAGTCCAAGCGGCTGCAGCGCGATCAGAACGCCGATTCGTGATTCTCGTTATTGGTGAGTTCTTCAGATGCCTCGGCGCCTGTCCGCGACCAGCAAGGACCACTGAAGTGATCGTTCGTCCATGAACCACGTTTCAGCGATCTGCGTTTCAGCCGCCATCGGGCTCTCCTTCCTCGCACCAATCGGGTGCGCTTCCGCGGACCGTTCACGCAATATGACCGAGCAGACGGCCAGCACGACTTCCGGGGCACGCGAGGCCGAGCCGCCGGCGCAGATTCGGGCGTGGATGGATCGCCTGACCGTCGAACACGAATACGACCCGTCAACCGGCTTCATCGTTGCCCGGGAGGTCATCGAACTTCCCGGGATTCTGGCGGCCTCACCACCCCTCGAGAAAGCGGTTCAGCTCAGCCGCGCCGAGGGCAAGCCGCTCGTCGTGTTCGCCACGGCAGACCGCTGCGGGCCGTGCCAGCAGTTCAAGAAGGACGCACTGAACGATGTTCGCGTGGTCGATCGACTTGAGCAGGCCGACCTGCTGGCAGCGCACGTCGAGGTGGACCGCGAACCGGAAGCCGCCCGGCGCTACCTGGGCGGCACCGGCATCCCAGTCACCTACCTGCTCCGGGATGGCGAGGTCGTTGCGAGCCTCCCCGGCCAACGAGATGGCCAGACGCTGGCGCGCTGGCTGGATGAGCAGCTTCACGCCTCGTCGGGGGCGCACGGAGCGTTCAGCGCGGACCGCTGACGGGGCCGCGACGTCAGTTCTCCGGAGGTGCCGCACTCCGCCGCCCGGCAAGGTACTCCCAGTGGTCGTCGATCCGGCGCGTACTGGGGTGGTCCTCGCCGAGGGCCGCGCGGAGAAGCTCCTGCGCTGACTGCAGATGCGCTTCGGCTTCACCGAACTCGCCCGCTTCGATCAGAGCGCGGCCGAGGCTGCCTTCAATCACGCCGAACATCCAGTGGCCGGCCGGCAGCGATTCGGGAAGCAGTTGAAGAATCTCGCGGAAGAGCCGGATCGCGTCCTGCGTGCGTCCGGCGCGAAGATGATTCCACGCCATATTGTTCCGCGTCGCCAGCACATCCGGATGG
>SLDM01000385.1 GCA_007125255.1 Phycisphaerales bacterium | reverse complement strand
GCTCAAGAAGATGCTGGCGAGATAATTTTCCGTGATCTCCCGGAAAGCGATGCCGACCGCCAGACCGAACAGGCCGGTGCCGCCGACAATCGTCAGTGCGAGCTGGGTCAGCCCCGCGATACGGAGAACGATGAAGGTACCGATGAGAAAGACGAAGATCCCGGCGGCCCGCGCGATCAGACTGCGCAGGAGTCTCGCCTGAACTCTGGGTAAGAGAAGCCTGCCTGTCCCGCGTGCCACGAAGACCCCCGCGATGGCCGACAGGACCATGACGAACAGACCGAAGATCACGAACGGAATCGAGCGGACCAGATCTCGCCACAGCCTGGCCATCCCACTTGATGCCGCGCTGAAATCCCAGAGAGATGGCTCAACGACTTCGATGGCGTTTGCGACCGCAGCAACATCCTGAGTATTGCGGGCGAGATCGCCGGCCCATCTCCGCAGCTCTTCAGTGTCGGCGGAACCGCTCAGAAAGACGACGCCTTCTTCGACCCGGACGATCGGCTCGGTGAACCAGCCGGTGGCATCAAGGACACTTTGCAGGCGCCGGCGTATCTCGTCGTCGCGAGCCACCGGCTGGATCTCCAGTCTTCCCGGCGCAGTGGAAAGGTCCTCGCTGCCGGGAGTCGATTGCCTCAATGGTGGGATCGGTTCTCCACCAGATGCTTCACGAGTCCCGCTGCCGGTCTGATCGGCCGTGTGAGCAGCGGCCCGGGTTGTCCACATGCCGCACCACAGGCATGCCAGGATGATCACCAGGACACCGGGCGAGTGCCTGTGTTCTGTGGCCCACGCCAGGACACTCTTCGCCGGCGAGCGCATCGATCCCGCCGCCACCGCCGCCGCGTTGTTTCGCATCGGGCCGCTCCCTTTCTCCCTGCTCCGCCACACGGCCCGCTCCGCCACTCGCGAAGTGCGGAAGGGGTCTGATGACCGGCCGGAAATCCTCCGCATGCCGCGGCTCGGAACCCCGCACCACGACGGCAGGGCATCCCCCCATCGATGCCCGTCGCACAAGGAGGGCGGAGCTTGCTGTACAAAGTCTGCGTCACCGGCACACCGAACACCAACACGCTCTGGTGGAACATCCGCTCCCCCCGGGGCAGAACCTCGTTTCCCACACCATCGTATGCACGGGGAGCGTCCGGAGCCGACAATTGAAAATCACCACCCGCCGGGCCATGAACCCCAGCCCCGCCACACCAGCTTTGAGCGCGGGTTCAGGGAGCAGCCCGGATTTCGCCACGATCGTCCGGCCCGGCATCAGCTTCTGCGCGACACACGCGGAACCTCGGTCCCTCCTCTTCACTCACCGTCAGTTCCGCGAAGTGCTTCTCGTACGTCCCGCCCGCTTCGCCGCGCACCATGACGTTCGCATTCCCATCCTGTACCGAAACAGACACGCGAGGCTCACCATCGCGACCGAACAACCGCAGGCTTGAGCCGCTTGGATCACCCTGAACCACTGCCGCTCGTTCCCCATCACTGGTCAGAATTTCGAGACCGGTTCCGCGAAGCACACGAAGCCCATCGTCCTGCCCGTCCGGGACGGAACCGGCAACCGAATGCCCCCCCACCAACGCATGCGCTCGCCGCGAAGAACATCATCATGAAAAATGTTCCGAGCGCAGTGGCCGCGGCATACGCTCCTCCAAGCAGATAACATGCCACCCCCACGATGATCGCAATCATGAGCGTCCTCGTGATCGCACCGCACCAGCTTCTCAATCGACGCTCATCCGCCTCCAACTGATCGTGTTGTGTCACTTCCACCATCACTCCTGTCCTTTGTGAAGGTCTACAAATCAATCGGGACCGTGCACCCGGCGTGGGCAGAAGGGGCCCCATCCATCGGTCGATGAGCATTCTGACTGCCTTTAGGACCACACTATCTCACGCGTTGACCCGTTCGTACCGAAAATCGCCAATCGCGTTGCAGCGTTCAACTCCACGATCGTGCATGGGGATGGTGATTGGTATTTCAGTGCCGGGTCTTTCATTGCGTGCGATCTCTCCGGCGTCGTTCAGCCCGAGGACGGCGTTGGCAAACGGCAACATTGCCGGCTCGGCGCCTGACGCCGCGGACATGAATCGTGTCACCTGACCGGGCCCCCACGACTTCCGGAAGAACCTTGAAAGAGCCGGGAACCGCCACCGCCGAACCCCGCTACCGGCGGGCGACCGCGCGGGCGGACATCTCCTGCCGGACCGCGCGGTAGATCTGCTCGCAGCGCTCGGCCGCACCGTCCCAGGTGAGGCCCCGCACTTCAAAGGCGCCGTGCTCCTGCAACGTGCGGCGCAGCGGCGGGTACTTGAGGACCGCGACAATCTTGTTCGCCATGTCGTCGATGTCCCAGAAGTCGACCTTGAGCGCGTGGGTGAGGACCTCGCTTACGCCCGAGGACTTGCTGATCAGGACCGGCACGTTGTGACTCATCGCTTCCAGCGGCGCGATGCCGAAGGGCTCGGACACACTGGGCATGACGTAGAGATCCGCGAGGTTGAAGACGCGCGTGATGTCGTCGCCGCGCAGGAAACCGGTGAAGAGCACCTTGTGCCCGATCCCGAGGTCGGCGGCGAGCTCGATCATGCGCTTGGCCTGGTCGCCGGAGCCGGCGACGACGAACCTGACATCGGGCATCAGCTCCAGCACCCGCCGGGCGGCGTGGACGAAGTACTCCGGGCCTTTCTGGTACGTGATGCGACCGAAGTACAGGACGATCTTGTCTTTGGGACGAATGCCGGTGATGCCCACGTTCTGCGGCTCGAGTTCCACCCCGTTGTAGACCACGTCGATCTTGTGTTCCGGCACGCCGTACCGGCGGACGACGAGGTTCTTCGTGAGCTGGCTGACGGTGACGACGCGCATCGCGCCGTGCATCCCGCGCCGCTCGATGTCGTAGATCGCCTGGTTGATGTGTTCGCCGGAGCGATCGAACTCGGTGGAGTGAACATGCACGATGAGCGGCTTGCCGGTGGCCTGGGCGATGAAGATCCCCGCGGGGTAGGTCATCCAGTCGTGGGCGTGGATGACATCGAACGCGCGGTGCCGGGTCGCGGCCAGACAGAAACGGGCGTACCGCTCGACCTGGCCGATCATGTCGCCGTCGTAGTCGGAGGCGGCCGGAGCGTGGCTTTCGGCGTGATGCGAACGCACTTCCGGCGGGAGGGGCCGGCCGGTCTGCTCGGCGTATGCGATCGCGGCCCGCACGGCGACGGGATCGTTCATGTCCACGACCTCGCCCGCGGCATCGCGCAGCGGGGTGAGGGGCGACGCGAACTCCTCCGGCCTCTGGTAAGGGTTGCGCAGTGTCGATTCCACACCGAGGAAGGTGACGCTGGTTTCATCGCCTTCCCGCGAACCCTCCGCATCCGGCGGCGCCGCCGCGCCGAAAGGCGCCCGGCGGCGCGAAGGCAGCACCTCGCTCAACCGTCCCCGGCCGCGCGTCTTCTCGCCGCCACCCGCGGGAAGTTCCTCCCATTCGACGATCTCATGGGTGCCGACCGGGCCGAGGGAGTTCTGCGGGCTGAGCAGCGAGACGTGCTTGGCACTGTGCCCCCCGGCGGCCTTGGGAAGGACGAAGGTGACTTTCGTTCCGCGCCGGTCCAGCGCGCGGGTGAGCCCCGCGCAGGCGGTGCCGAGTCCTCCGGTGATGATGGGCGGAAACTCCCATCCGAGCATGAGTACATGCATGCGGGCACCTGTCTCTTTCTTGCGGGTCTTTGTGCGCATCCTCCTGCGCACAAATTTCAGTCGTTCGGAGCGGTGCATTGTAGAAGTGGGAAGTCGCGCGGGGTCGACATTCAATGCAAGACCACCGGGATTACAGCAGAATCCGTAAAATCGGAAGATTCACCGGTCGGTCCCGATCGACCTCGCGCGGCTGCAGGCGGACAAAGGGGGTGCCATGCTTCATCGCGCAGCGTGAAGCATGGAGAGCGTCATAGTGTGTTCGGTGACCAGACTGTGGACGGTCGGTCTCGGTGGGACCGCATGCTTCGCCCTTCGGGACGAAGCATGGCACCCATGCCCTCGATTGTCTGCTTCACATACCCTCGACCGAAGCCGGGGCGATCTGGTATATTTCCGCCTATGCCAATCAAAGCAGCAGAACTCAAACGCGGC
>SLDM01000361.1 GCA_007125255.1 Phycisphaerales bacterium | reverse complement strand
CTTCGACCATGTTCACGAAGTTCTGGACCGCCTTCAACGCCCGCCCGGTCAGGTCGCCGACCCGATCGACCTGCCGCATCGCGTCGAAGAGTCCGAGCTGGTTCTGAATCGCGTAGATCTCGATGCGATCGAGCGTGGTCTTGCCGATGCCGCGCGTGGGGGTGTTGATAATGCGCTTGAGCGCGACTTCATCGTTCGGGTTGGTGACGGTGCGCAGGTAGGCCAGGGCATCCTTGATTTCCTTCCGGTCGTAGAAGGCCGTGCCGCGCGCGATCACGTAGGGAACCTGCGCATTGCGGAACGCTTCCTCCATGACGCGGCTGAGGGCGTTCACGCGGTAGAGGACCGCCATCTCCTTCCAGGGAATGTCCTTCTCCTCGCGCAACTTGCGGAACTCCTCGATGATGAGCTGCGCTTCGTGGTGTTCGTCACGACAAGTGACGACGGTCGGCTTTTCACCATCCTCGAGCTCGGTGTGAAGGTCCTTGTGTTTGCGCTGCTGATTCCTGCGGATCAGCGTGTCGGCGGCCTTGACGATGTGACCGGTGGAACGGAAGTTCTGCCCCAGCGGCACGATCGACGCCTCGGAGTAGTGCTCCTCGAACTCCATGATGTTGCGGATATCCGCGCCGCGCCAGCCGTAGATCGACTGATCGGGATCGCCCACGACACAGATGTTCCGGTGCGCCGCCGCCAGTGAATGGGCGATGATGAACTGCGCGTGGTTCGTGTCCTGGTACTCATCGATCAGCAGGTAGCGGAACCGCTCCTGCAGTTCGCTCCGCACGTCTTCACGGTCGCGGATCAGTTTCGCCACCATCAGCAGGAGGTCATCGAAATCAACCGCATCGTGCTGCCGAAGAATCTTCTCGTACTGGGTGTAGACCTTGGCGACCGACCGCGTGTAGAACTCGTTGGCCTGCGCGGCAAACGCCTTCGCATCGAGCAACTGGTTCTTGGCGTTACTGATCGCGGAGCCGACACTGGCGGGCGTCCAGTTCTTTGAATCGAGCCCGGCGATCTTCAGCGCCTGCTTGAGCGCCTCGCGCTGATCACCGGTGTCGTAGATCGAATAGTTCTCCGCGAGGCCGATGAGCGGCGCGTAGCGGCGCAGCAGCCGCGCGCAGAAGGAGTGAAACGTCGCGACGGTCAGGCCGCGCACGCCGGGCAAATCCGGCGGCAGCAGTCGTTCGATGCGCTCGCGCATCTCCGCCGCCGCCTTGTTGGTGAACGTCAGGGCGAGGATGCGGTACGGCGCGACGCCCGAGGCGATCAGGTGCGCGATGCGGCGGGTCACGACGGTCGTCTTGCCCGAGCCCGGCCCGGCGAGGACCAGGAGCGGACCGTCGGTGTGCCGAACCGCCTCGCTCTGGGGGTCGGTGAGACCTTCGAGGAGTCTGTCCCGGGCCGTGGTCGACGAAGAAGTCTGCATCGGGCTGAGTCTAGCGTCGCTCGGGCCGGCGCGGGGAGGGTCCACACCGCGGAGTCCGACGAAAATGCGATTTCCCGATCAGAACCACAAGATATGCGGCTGTCGACACCAGTTGACAGGTTGTCCACCCAACCGATGGGGGTCAGCACCAGATTCGGCCTCTTGGTAAAGTGGGCTCTCGGAGAGACTTAGCTCAGTCGATGGTAAAATAGCGAAAAACACCAGATTCTGAGCGTAAAAATCTTGCGTACCCAAGATGTGGTACTATCATTATCGAGTCGGTCGAGATCGTCCTGATCACGCCGCCGAATGTGGGAACGGGGCTTCGTGAGGCCCAGCGCTACAGCGAGTCGCAACAGCGAGTCGCAACAGCGAATCGCGGCGCGCCTCACTGGGCCGGTCCGTCCTGGGCCCGACCCCTTCCGCCGTCCGGCAGCCATGGCAGCCGATCAACACTGACGGTGGGTTTCGTTTCGACTTCAGCTTGCAACCAGAGACCGGATCGGGATGGGAGCACATCAATCGTCTGGCCCTGAGCTCTACACGCCACGCGAAGGCTTCACACGCGCTCCATGACCGGTTTCGATCACTGGTCCCTTTTCGAAGGACTCCGTCTCGAGGGAAGACTTACTCATGACCGTACTCTGCGACACACAGATCCGTGAACTCGTCGGCATCGAACCGTTCGAGGACAACCAGAAACGCGCCGGCCGCGTCTCCTTCGGCGTCTCCTCCTACGGCTACGACGTCCGCGTCGGCACGCTCTTCAAGATCTTCACCAACGTCGCGCCGCACGGCGGGCAGACGATCGTCGATCCCAAGTCCTTCACCGAGGACATGTTCATCACGATCGACACGAAGGAGACGGGCAAGGATCACGTGATCATCCCGCCGAACTCCTTTGCGCTGGCCGAGACGGTCGAGACGATCGACGTCCCGCGCAATGTGCTGGCGATCTGCGTGGGCAAGAGCACCTACGCCCGCTGCGGGATCATCGTCAACGTCACGCCGCTCGAACCGGAGTGGCGCGGCAAGGTGACGATCGAAATCTCGAACACCACCCCGCTTCCCGCCAAGATCTACGCCAACGAGGGCATCGCCCAGATGATCTTCCTCCAGGCCGAACGCACCTGCGCGGTGAGCTACGCGGACAAGAAGGGCAAGTACCAGGATCAGGCGGGGCTGACGCTGCCGATGGTGGATTGATCAGATCTTTCGACCTTCGGCCGGCGTCGCGCGACCGGGGCCCTGCCTTTGTGGGGGCGGGGGACGTTCCGGGCGACAGCCGGGGAGAAAGCGGAACGGCGGATCGGATCGAATCTCTTCATGAACTCAAGCCAGGGAAACTCAGCATGAAATTCGGGCTTGTCGCCGACGAATGGACCGGGCGTTTCCCCGGAAAGGAACGATCCGGCCAGATCCACCAGGTCGGACGATTGGGGCGTCGCGGCTGCGGCCACGCCCGAAACGAGAGCCGAAACGGGAGCCGAAACGGGAGCCGAATCGAGAGCCGAATCGAAAGATGGACGAGAGAGCGAACGCCATGAGCGCCGACACTTCAGGATCGCCCGGAAACTTGAGTTTGAGTTCGTACAACAAGCTGGTTTGCATTCCAGTTGAACGGTAACGCCAGGCAGCAATTTGATTTGGTCATGCAGAAGCACGATGACGGCAACCGGGCCCCCGCCGGCCTCTTCCGCCGTGTTGCAAGCTGAGTGACGAATGCCGAAAAGCCTAATACAAGAGGTTGGATGACATGAAAATTACACGACGATTCACGAAACCCGGCGTTGACGTTTTTTCCACGGTCGAGTGGACGAAACGCACGAGTCGTATCACCAACGCCGATGGTTCGGTCGTCTTTGAAATGAAGGATGCAGAAGTTCCCAAGTCCTGGTCGCAACTGGCCACCGACATCATGGTCAGCAAGTACTTCCGCAAGGCCGGGGTTCCCGCGGAAGACGGCCGGACCGGACCGGAAAAGTCCGCCCGCCAGGTCATTCACCGCCTCGCCGGCTGCTGGCGGCAGTGGGGTGAAAAGCACGGCTACTTCGACACCAGCGACGATGCCAGGGCGTTCTACGATGAACTCTGCCACATGATGCTGAACCAGATGTGCGCGCCGAACAGCCCGCAGTGGTTCAACACCGGGTTGAACTTCGCCTACGGCATCACCGGCCCGGCCCAGGGGCACTGGGTCGCCGATCCGAAGACCGGTGAGGTTTCTCTTGCGGATGACGCCTACACGCACCCCCAGCCGCACGCCTGCTTCATCCAGTCGGTCGGCGACGATCTCGTCGGCGAAGGCGGCATCATGGATCTCTGGACGCGCGAAGCCCGACTGTTCAAGTACGGCTCGGGCACGGGCACGAACTTCTCCAGCCTGCGCGGTGAGAACGAACCGCTCTCCGGCGGAGGAAAGAGTTCCGGCCTGATGAGCTTTCTCAAGATCGGCGACCGGGCCGCGGGCGCGATCAAGAGCGGTGGAACGACCCGCCGGGCCGCGAAGATGGTCTGCCTGGATGCCGATCACCCGGACATCGAGGATTTCGTCAACTGGAAGGTGCGCGAGGAGTTGAAGGTCGCCGCACTCGTCGAGGGCATGAAGGGCCTGACCGATGACCAGCGGGAACTCGCCGAAGCGCTCGGCCTGGAGTTGAACTATGACTTCAACGGCGAGGCGTACTACACCGTCTCGGGCCAGAACTCG
>SLDM01000531.1 GCA_007125255.1 Phycisphaerales bacterium | reverse complement strand
CGTCCAACATCAAGACGCTCGAGCGCGAAGTTGAGCTGCAGCTCGACGGGGTGGACCACACGGAACACGATCAGGCGACGGCGGAATCGGATTTTGCCACCAACCTCCAGTCGATTCTTCGCCGCGACCCGGACGTCGTGATGCTTTCTCATCTGGAAGATGCCCAGACGGCCCGCATCGCCTCGGAACCGGGTCTCGACGGCCCGCTCCTCTACGTTCCGCTGCGGTCCAATTCGATCGAAGATCAGATTCAACAGTGGGTGACCCAGGTCGGCGACATCAAGCAGGCGATCAAGCCGCTCCGGGCGGTCATCAACCAGCGCCTGCTGCGCGGTCTCTGCCCCCACTGCCGTCAGCCGTTCACGCCCTCGGCCGAACAGCTCAAGAAGCTGAACCTCCCCGCGAACAAGGTGCAGCAGCTGTACCGCGCGACCGGGCAGGTCCAGGTCAAGAACAAGGTCGAAGTCTGTCCCGTCTGTAAAGGCACGGGCTATCTCGGCCAGCTCGCCGTGTTTGAGGTCTTCTACCTCGACGACGAAGCCCGCAAGCTGCTGATCAACAAGGACCTCAAGGGTGCCCGGGCCCATGCGCGGCGGAACAAGATGATCTACCTTCAGGAAGCCGCGCTGAGCAAGGTGCTGAGCGGCGAAACAACCCTGGAGGAAGTCATGCGAATCTTCGCCCCGGCCGGGAAGTCCACCCGGAAGTCCGCTTCCACGAGCAGTCCGACGCCGGCTGCCTCCTGACCGCACGCGTCCCCCTCGCGAAGAGGCTCACCGATCGCTGACCCACTCCTTCTTCCGCAATTGACGAATGACCCATGGTTTACCTGCTCAACATCATCCTGATTCTCGTCGTGCTGCTCATCGCTTACTGGTGGGCCAACCAGGGGCTGCTCAGTTCATTCCTGCACCTGTTGTGCGTGATCATGGCAGGCGCGATCGCGTTCGCCTTCTGGGAGCCGCTGGTGGCGGGCCTGCTGCTGCGCGGCACCTTCTTTGATGACTACGCCTGGGGAATCGGCCTGGTCGGGCTCTTTCTCGCAGCTCTTCTGGCCCTGCGCCTCTCGCTCGACAAGCTGATTCCCGGGAACATCCGTCTGCCGGACTGGGCGAATCTCGCATTCGGGTTCGTCCTCGGCATCGGTTCGGGCATCCTCACCATCGGCATCCTGATGATCGGAAGCGGTCACCTGCAGGGGCATACGATGGTCTTTGATTACCAGGGCTACGGCCGTGACTTTCGGACCGGCCGCATCGAGGAGGTCGGCGATCAGCTCTGGATCCCCTTTGACCGCCTGACCAATCGTTTCTATGACCACCTCAGCGTGACGGCACTGCATCCAACCTTCAGCGGCGCGGCCCTGGCGCACACCAATCCCAATCTCTACCGCCAGGCCAGCCTTCTGAGGGATTCGTTCAATCGCGGAGAGGGAAAGTTTTCGCTGAAACCGGATGCCGCCGAGGTTCGCAGCTTCAGCATCAACGAGCAGACCAACACCCACTTCGTGGAGGTCTACTTCGATACGCTCGCGCGCGACTGGGGAGAGATGCTCACGCTCTCGCCATCACAGGTCCGGCTCATCTGCGCTCCGCGCAATCGCAACAGCTCGGCACCGCCGGAGGTGCTTCACCCCTCCCACTGGTCGCAGCAGGCGTCGAACGAACCGGAGGACATCCAGCGTTTCGCGTTCGATGACCCGTACCACTACGTGACCAGTGTTCCCGGCCAGGAAACCGCTCGCGCGACGTTCGAGTTCGACGTGCCCCAGGGTCACACCGGCCGGTACATTCAGATCCGCGGGACCCGCTTTCGCCTGCCCCGGCCCGACACCACCACGGGTTCTCATCAGGCGGCGCGGCCCGGCAATGACCGGGACGCCGCACCCGTTTCACCGGGGGCCGGCCAGTCCATCGACAGCGCGTTGTCCGTCGACAATGGCATTCGACCCGTCGTGATCAGCGTCAACCGGTTGCCCGGCACGATCAGCGAGGTGGACCGCTACCTGACCGAGGGGCAGGCCACCTTCGGTTCAACGCGGGACCGCGTCGCGCCGAACCTCCGGGTGCGCGGCATTCAGGAACCGGCGGGGACCCGCATCGTCAAGCTCGATGTCAGCCGTGGATCGCCGGCGGATCTCTTCGGCCCGATTCGCCAGCAGTTGCCGCGAGGTGGCCGCATGGCCCTGGTGGACCAGCACGGCAACCGGTACACGCCCATCGGCTACATGCACAGGCGGGGGCAGGGGCAGACGGCCATTCGCCTCGAACCATCCCAGCTGATTCCGGATGTGGAACAGCTGCCGATGTTGCCCAGCGGAGGCGGCCACGAGCTCTACCTGATTTTCCGCGTCACGCAGGGGGTGACGATCACGGGATTCAGTGTCGGCGACCTGACCATCGGAACGGCGAACCGGCAGGTCCGGTGACCGGCGCTCCCAACCCGCGGCCCCGACCGACGCGCCGACGCAAGGCCAACGAATGGCCAACGGAAGGCCAACGGAAGGCCAACGGAAAGCAAGATCCGTTCGGCGCCGAGCTACGTCGAAGCCGCTTCGGCGGCGTCCTGTTTCAGCAGGCGCTCGACGTAGTGAATGTCGAAGTTTGCCTCGATGAACGGTCCGTAGTCCATGATCCGCCGGTGCAGCGGGATCGTCGTCCTGATCGGACCGATCCGGTACTCATCCAGTGCTCCCCGCATCCGGGCGATCGCCTCGGCGCGCGTCCGGCCGTGGACGATCAGTTTGCCGATCATGGAGTCGTAGTTCGGCGGGATGCGATATCCGGGCCGTACATGTGAATCGATCCGAACACCGAAGCCGCCCGGCGCGGAATAGGTCTCGAGCAGCCCCGCCTGAGGCATGAAGTTGCGGGCGGGGTCTTCGGCGTTGATCCGGCACTCAACGGCATGGCCGTTGATCACGATATCCTTCTGCCGGTAGCCGAGTTCCTCCCCCGCCGCGACCCGAATCATTTCCTTGACGATATCCACCCCGGTGATCATTTCCGTCACCGGATGCTCGACCTGCACGCGGGTGTTGACTTCGAGCATGTAGAAATCCTGCTTGCCGTCCATCAGGAATTCCACGGTGGCGGCACCGGAGTACTTGGCCCGGCGAATCAGCTCCGCCGCGGACTTCGCGACCGCCTCCATCTTCTTGAGATCGACGCCCGGCGCGGGGCCTTCCTCGATGAGTTTCTGGTGCCGGCGCTGGCTGGTGCAGTCGCGCGTGTAGAGGTGGATCGCATTGCCGTGCTTGTCGCCGAGGACCTGCACCTCGACGTGGCGTGCATGTTCGAGAAATTTCTCGATGTACACCGCGCCGTTTCCGAACGCGGCTTCGGCTTCTTTCTTCGCCGCCTCAATACCCGCGCGAAGGTTGACCTCATTGTGCGCGATGCGCATGCCGCGCCCCCCGCCCCCGGCGGAGGCCTTCACGATGACGGGGAATCCGATCTCGCGCGCAACCTTGACCGCCTCGTCGACCTCCTCGATGGCGCCGTCGGAACCGGGGAAGATCGGCGTCTTCGTCTGTTTCGCCATGCGCTTGCAACTGATCTTGTCGCCCAGCAGCGCCATCGCCTCGGGGCTCGGGCCGATGAACTCGATCCGGCAGTCACGGCAGACTTCGGCGAAGTGGGCGTTCTCCGCGAGAAATCCGTACCCGGGATGAATCGCGTCGACGTTCGCGATCTCCGCCGCGGAAATGATGCGATCGATACGCAGATAGGATTCACTCGCCGGGCCGGGGCCGATGCAGATCGCTTCGTCCGCGTGCTCCAGCCACGGGCCGTCCCGGTCCGCCTGCGAATAGACGCAGACGGTTTCGACGCCCAGTTCTCGCGCCGCGCGGATAATCCGCAGCGCGATTTCACCACGATTGGCAATGAGGATTCTGGAAAACATGATGATTGGGGTGGAGGCAGGGAGGGAGCGACGAAGCGACGGAGGGGCGAAGAGGCGGACGGGGACCGGGCGGTCGCGGGGAGGATGGGCGCGGGCTGAACCCGGTTTGAGTCGGGCCGGACCGGGCACCTCAAGAGCAAGGCACGAACCTGCCGCGGTCCCTTCTCTGGCTCAATCCGGCTTGACGAGAAAGAGCGGCTGACCGAACTCGACGGACTCCGCGTTCTTGACGAGCACCT
>SLDM01000191.1 GCA_007125255.1 Phycisphaerales bacterium | reverse complement strand
CGCGGTCATTCTCAACCCCTTCCCTTGGTCACTTCCTCTGGTCGTCGTGCTTAGGTCCGATGGTCGTTGTTCCACCCGGCACGGCCGACTCGCTGCGCTCGCTGGCCGTGGCACCCTTCGCCACTCCGTCACTCCACCTCCGCGCTCTCCGCGTCCTCCGCGGTCATTCTCAACCCCTTCCCTTGGTCACTTCCTCTGGTCGTCGTGCTTAGGTTCGATGGTCGTTGTTCCAACCGGCACGGCCGACTCGCTGCGCTCGCTGGCCGGGGAACTCCAAAGAGAGGCACACAGGCACGAAGGCACGAAGGGAAAGCACCAGAGCGATGGTGAATGCGCCACCACTTCGCCCCTCGATGCCTCGATGCCTTGATGCCTTGCCCCCTCCCCTTCGTCACTCAGTCACTTCGTCACTCCGTCACTTCCCTCCGTCCCTTCGTCTTCCCTATCCCGCCTTCCGCCCGGTCACGGCGGCGAGCAGATCGTCCATCGCCCAGTCGGTGACCGACTGCGGCGTCATGCCGGGGAGAGGGTAGTGCTTACACAACGCCTGACCGAGCCGCTCGGCATCCGCCATCACCATGTAGAGGGGCACCTGTATCAGTTCGCTGGCAAACCGCAGGGCGCGGCGCAGGTGCATGGGCGTGGTCGCCAGCATCAGTTCGGTATCGTCGAAACGGACCGGCAGTACCCGGAACTGCCATGCCTGCCGGCGGGAGATCAACTCCAGCGCCTGCGGTTCAAAGACCTCCAGTTCCGGATCGATCGTGCGGGTCACAGTGGCGTACTGCTGCGCCCATGCCTCTTCGATGACCTCCGGCGCCAGACCGAACATTCGCTCGCAGAGCAGTCCGAAGGGCTTCTGGTCGCGCCGTTGCCGCTCAAGAACCTGCGCCACCTGCTCCGCGTTGAGCATGCCGGCATCCATCAGAACCTGTCCAAGTCGAAGTTTCATGACGTCTGCCTCCTCGTGAGCTCCAGCGGCGAGTATCGGCATGGTTCGCAGGCGATCGCTGGAAGATGCCGAATTCCTGCCGGTGAACGCCCCAATGTGTGCGGCTGTAGGGTGTGGCGAGCTTTGTGAAACCCTCCGCACGTCCGAGATACTCCGTCGAAGCGCAGAACCCACCCTCATGAAGTGGCTTCCGGAACGGCTCCCGGATCGAAGTCTCGCTGCCGGCACGGATCCGGCATGAGGGCTCTCGAAGCCGCGCGGAATATCGGAACCGCAAAGAATGGATCAGATTGATTTCGATGCCCGGAAACAGACGATATAATTCATGCGGACCGGGAGAGAAAGCCGGGCGAGAAAGCCGGGCGAGAAAGAAGGAGAAACGGCAACCTGCAAGATCGATCGTCGGGGAGGGCAGGTTCCAGGCAGCCACGGAAAATCTTCACCCTCGGTTGGCCGATAGGTCTACTGCATGAGAGCGCGCTGGTATCGCCATGCGCATCCCGGGTTCACTGCTCCCGCCACCAACACGCCCCTACTTCCAGCCCTTCTCGTGCCTCGTTGGTTCGAGAGGGGCCTTTTTTCTTAGGTCTTCAGGAATTCGTGTGGGTGAGGAGTGACGGTCGCACCTCCCCCGGGCGGCTTCGCCGCCAGCCCCCCAATCCTGAAGCCAAGTCCCCCCGGCTCCCCCCGAGAGGGTTTGGGGCCATGGCCGTTTGGGCGGGAACAGTTGAAAGCAACACTTTCTCGGCGCTGCTCCTGAAATGACGTAGATCGCACGCGACGCGAGCCATGAGGAGGGGATCGGCGGGAGACGAGCACCGGAAGCGTCGACGGTCGTGTGCGGCTCGACATCTCTCCGGACTTGCTGCAATCGCACTTACCACACCGCCCGCCCAATCTGCTGGGGGGCCGGAGCGCAGTCTGGGGCCCCGCCGATTCGGCCGTCATGGCGGTCAGACGGACATGATGCCGCTGAGCGCGAACGGCGATGTCAGTTCTCTTACCGCCCTGTGGTCCACCGAGGACGACCCACACAGATTCCCGAAGCCCCTAGATGGGTCTTCCGGATGTCGTGTGGGTCGCGTCAGGATCGAGCGGGCGTACTTGCCCGGCCGGGCCCCGCCCGCCCGGACCGCCGGCATGGACGAGGCTCTCGATCGGGCAGGCGATCGCAAATGGTTGCAGCAGGATGACTTGCTTCCTGCCTGCACAGCGCCGGCATCCATTTTCCGTCTGTCCCCATGAAAAAAATTGCGACGGATCGCGCCGGATCGTTGCGGCTCGCGCCCGGTCTTTGCGCTTCTGAGGGTGGTGGCCTGCAATCGTGCGGCCCCTTCAGCCGGATGAGACAGCGAACAACGACCGTTGCCGGCTGAACTGACGAGTCCCGCTCACCGGCGCCATCGCACCGGTGCGCTGGAATCTTTCCCGATCAAGCAGCTTTGCACCGTACAGGAGAAGACAAGCGATGTTCGAACCGATCAACAATTCATGGCGTCATGCATGCCTGGCCTCGGCCTGCACCGCAGCCGTCATCTGCAGCGGTCCGGCAGGTGCCCAGACCGAAGACTGGGGCTTTCTCAGCAACGGCACCAACAACACCGTCAATGCTGCGGCGCACGTACAGGGGACGCTGTACATCGGCGGCACGTTCACCCAGGCGGACGGTCAGGTGGTCAACCGCGTCGCCAGGTGGGACGGCGTCGGCTGGGCGCCCGTCACCGGGTCATCGGGGACCGGGGTGGCCTCCACGGTCCAGACGATGATGGAGTTCGGCGGCGACCTGATCGTCGCCGGCAACTTCACGACCGCCGGGGGTGTTCCCGCCAATCGCATCGCGCGCTGGGACGGCACGAGCTGGTCCGCCATCGGCAACGGTTTCAACAACAACGTGCTGGCGCTGGGCGTCTATCAGGGCGAGCTGATCGCCGGCGGGCAGTTCACGATGTCCGGCTCGACGACGGTGAATCGCATCGCCCGCTGGAACGGCTCGGAATGGCTTCCTTTCGGCGACGGCTTCAATAACAACGTGCGCACGCTCGGCGTCTACCAGGGCTCGCTCTATGCCGGCGGTACGTTCACCTCCTCCGGCGACCTGATCCGCAATCGCATTGCCCGCTGGGATGGCTCGCTCTGGCAGGCCCTCGGCACTGGTCTGCCCGGCGCGCCGAACGTGATGCATGTTCACGACGGGCTGCTTCATATCGGCGGCACGTTCACCTCCGCCGGCGGTATCACCGGCGTCGGCAACATCGCGACGTGGGACGGTTCCGGCTGGGGCTCCGTCGCTTCCGGTCTCAACGGCGCCGTGAACTCCCTGGTCACCTACAACGGCCAACTCACCGCTGGCGGAAGCTTCACCACGACGGGCGGTGGGGCGACGGTCAACATCCTTCGCGTTGCCACATTCGATGGCGAGAGCTGGTACGCCTACCGCAGCGCGGGCATGAACGGCGAAGTCAGCCAATTGCTGGTCATGGACGACACCCTGTTCGCAGGCGGCTCTTTCGTTGCCGCGGGTCCATGGGTGGTCAACCGCGTGGCGTTCTGGCCGGATGGCGCACCGGCATGTCCCGCTGACATCACCGGGGACGGTAAGGTCGACGTCTTTGACCTGCTGCAACTGCTCTCTCAATGGGGAAGTTGCCCGTAGTCATCCGGGGGAGATAGAGCGGAGAGAGGTAGAGGGGCGGAGAGGGGGAGGACGTCGAGAGGATTCCTGATCCCTTCACGTCTCCCCTCGATGCCTTGATCACTTCCTATCGTCGCTTCACACCTGCAACTTGTAACTCCCTAAGAGTTCTCCAGAGATGCGACCGCGTCCAGACACTCACGTCGGTACTGCTCACCGACGTCAACGGGTGCGCGGAGAAGTTTCCTGAGAGGCGCTTCAGGAATCCGTGTGGGTCGTACTCGGTGGTCAGCGCGGCGTACATCGCCATTCCCGCTCTCCGGCATCAGGTCCGGCTGACCGCCATGACGGCCGGATCGGCGGGGCCCCAGACTGCGCTCCGGCCCCCCAGCAGATGGGGCGGGCGATGTGGCCAGAGCGATTACAGCCCGTGCGGAGCGGAATCGAGCCCCACACGACCGTCGACGCTTCCGGTGCTCGTCTCCCGCCGATCCCCTCCGTCATGGCTCACATCGCGCGCTCCCTGCGTCCTTCGGGAGCAGCAGAGAAAGTGTTTCCTTTCACTAT
>SLDM01000429.1 GCA_007125255.1 Phycisphaerales bacterium | reverse complement strand
CAGCAGCGCGAGCCCGATCCCGACGACGTACTGCCCCCACGCGACGATCTGGCCGAAGACGACCTGTGGCCCGGCGCGGTGCCATATCTCACGCGGGCCGGGCAGCGGCTTGCCCAGAAAAAGCGCGGCGAACACGATGTTGATCAGGATGCCCGGCAGCGATTGCCAGCTGTCCAGCACGGCCTGCGGGAAAGCGCCGTCGGCCAGGGCGCTGTCCGGGCCGACCGCGCTGGCAAAGATCCAGCCGAGCACCTGCGGCCCGAGCAGGAGGGCGAGAAAGCCGGCGATGATCGAGCCGGGAATGAAGACCCGCCGCAGAATGGCGATGCGCATGCGGATGAACTTGCTGACGAGCAGCAGAAGTCCGGCGATGAGCAGCGCGACCAGGACATCCCCGACAGACATGGGGGGCAGTGTAGCGATCGAGGGGGAGGAGGGACAGGCCAAGCGACGAAGCGACGGAGGGGCGAAGCGACGAAGGGTTGGGATGACCAATGCATCAAGGCATCTGGAGTGGCACGGAGGGGTGGGTGACGTTGGCGAGAGTGCTGATGCCGTCATTCCCGCGAAAGCGGGAATCCAGGGGGCGCGCCAGGGGCGTCTTGCGGGCAAAGTGCGTCCTGTTCGCGGAAGCGCATCCTGCGGACCCCCTGGGTCCCCGCTTTCGCGGGGACGACGCAATCGCCGTCACTTCGTCACTTCGTCACTTTCCCTCCGTGCCTCCGTGCCTCCGTGCCTTTCTCAATCTAAACTCCCCCCATGCCAAAGACCAAAACCCACTACGTCTGCCGGACGTGCGGGGGCGTTCAGTCCCGGTGGATGGGCAAGTGCCCGGACTGCGGCGCGTGGGATGCCCTCGAGAAGTTCACCGAATCCCGAGCGGCCGCCACCGCCCCGGGTTCGCTCGCCGAGTCGTGGGCGGGAGTGGTCAGCGGAGAGGATGGTGATCGGGAGGGAGCGCCGGCGACCGGCATCGCCCGGGCCGTTCCGCTCAACACCGTCGAGGCGATCGATGCCGGCCGCACCCCGACGCGGATCGACGAGTTCGACCGCGTGCTCGGCGGGGGGCTCGTCGACGGTTCGGTGGTTCTGCTGGGCGGCGATCCCGGTATCGGCAAGTCCACCCTGCTCTTGCAGGCGATGGGGCGGCTTGCCGGCGCCGGCTCGCGCGTGCTCTACGTGACCAGCGAGGAGTCGGCCTACCAGACCCGGCTTCGGGCCGAGCGGATCCTGGGCGCGGGTGGGGGCGGACGCGCGGACGCGAGTCGTGGTCACGGCGCAGTAGCGTCCGATGGGCCGTCGACCGATCTGGACAACCTGTACGTCCTGGCGGACACGAACCTCGCGCGGATCCTGGAGCAGGCGCGCAAGGTCCGGCCGCGCATCATGGTCATCGATTCCATTCAGATGGTGTACAAGCCGGATGTCGATGCCTCACCCGGGTCGGTCGCGCAGCTCCGGCGCTGCTGCACGGAACTGGTCTATCTCGCCAAGCTCTCAAACATGGCGATCCTGCTCGTCGGGCACGTGACCAAGGACGGCCAGCTCGCCGGCCCGAAGCTGCTGGAGCATCTTGTCGATGCGGTGCTCTCCTTTGAAGGTGATCAGCACCACGCCCACCGGATCGTGCGCGGCATCAAGAATCGTTTCGGAACGACGCTGGAGGTCGGCTTGTTCGAGATGGGGGAGTTCGGACTGCGCGAAGTCAGCGATGTCACGGGGCTGGCATCCACCCGGGCGACCGAGCGGCCGGGTGCGGTGGCGTGCCCGGTCATGCACGGCACCCGCGCGCTGCTGGTGGAGATCCAGGCGCTCACCGCGCCGGGATTTCTCGGAAGCGCCAAGCGCAAGACTTCCGGCCTCGATCCCAATCGTCTGGCGATGTTGATCGCGGTGCTGGAGAAGCACGGCGGACTGAGGCTGGCCGATCAGGATGTCTTCACCTCGACGGCCGGGGGTATGAAGGTTGCGGAGCCGGCGGCGGATCTGGCGATCGCGCTGGCCATCGCCGGCGCGCATCTGAATCGCACGCTGCCCGCGGGTACCGCGGTTATCGGCGAGGTCGGCCTGGGCGGAGAGGTGCGGCCGGTCCACCAGCTGGCGATACGGGCGCGGGAAGCGGCGCGCCTCGGCTATCGGAAGCTCATCCTCCCCGAGGCGGGCGAGTCGCTGGAGCTGGAGGGGGTGAGAATCGAACGGGTGGAGCATCTTCAGAAAGCGATGACGGAGCTCGATCCGGCGTCCGGATCGGGGGCGGGCGGAGGGGCGAAAACCAAAAAAAGCTAGTGGTCGCAAGCACTTTGCCGAAAAAAATTGCCGGTTATGCGGGCGCCGGATTGGCGGCCGACGATGTACGTAAACGCTTGTTATCAATGACTTTTTGATTCCGGAGCCCCGTTTTTGCCCTCTCCGGGCGGGGAAGAAAATTGCGGAAAAACTGCATCGTACTGGCGGAAAGAACTGAAATGAGTATCATTCCCGACTTGAGCCAGCCGGCGTGGTTGGCCGATACTAGATTTTCGCGTCCGTTCCGAACGGTGTGCGTTCGGCTCGATGACGGACGGGTGGATGAACTGGACAACAAGGCGATGAGTCTGCCGCGTTGTCCGACAGATAGGAGAGTTTCCCATGAGTCGATCGACGCGAGTCGGCATCCTTGCCGGTGCTACGGCGTTGACACTGACTGGCGTCAGCGTCGCGAGCCCGACGGCGAATGCCACCAACGATGAGTTGCTTGCCCAGGTGGAACAGTTGTCCGCACGGGTGATGGAACTCGAAGGACGCAAGTCCGATCAGTGGCTGAACGAGCAGCGGGCCGATGAGATCCGCGGCCTCGTTCACGATGTTCTGGCCGACGCGGATACCCGCGCCAGCCTTCTCCAGAGCGGCATGACCGCCGGCTATGACAACGGCTTCCGCCTCGGAAGCAGCGATGGCAATTTCATGCTTCGCCTCAACGGTCAGCTTCAGACCCGTTGGATCTACAACTACCAGAGCGGTGGTGCGGGCCCCGATGGCGATCGCCATCGTTCCGGCTTTGAAACCACCCGCGCCAAGCTGTGGTTCACCGGCCATATCGTCAACCCCGACTGGCAGTACGTCATCGAGACCGGCATCAACGATGGCGAAGGCAATTGGGGCTTGCTCGATGCCTACGTGAAGCACAACCTCGGCAACGGCTGGTCGCTGAAGGCCGGTCAGTTCAAGGCCCCGCTGCTCCGCGAAGAACTCGTGGATTCCCGCTACCAGCAGGCCGTGGAACGTTCGATCTTCAACCAGCTGCTCACCGGCGGCCGCACCACCGGTATCGCCGTTGGTTATGAAGCCGATCAGTTCCGCTTTGTCGGTTCGTACAACGATGGTGCCAACCAGGGCGGAAGCCGCTGGAGCCAGGGCCCCGGTCCGCAAGCGACCGACGGTTCGACCGAATACTCCTTCACCGCTCGTGGTGAACTGCTGCTCTCGGGCAACTGGGATCAGTTCAAGGAATTCCGCAGCGCTCCGGGTGAAGAGCAGGGCATCATGGTCGGTGCGGCCATTCACGTTCAGGAAGACGAGTACGGCACGGCGTTCGACAACGAGACCCGTCTGGTGGTCGTCACCGGTGACGTCTCCGCGAAGTTCGGCGGCTTCAACCTCTTCGGTGCTCTGGCGTACGCCAACCTCGATCCGAAGGAAGGTGCCAGCAACGACTTCTGGGGCTTCGTCGTTCAGGGTGGTTTCCACTTCACCGACGAGTGGGAAGGCTTCCTCCGCTATGAGTGGGCCGACCTTGACAACATCAAGGACCTCAGCATCCTGACCTGGGGTGTGAACTACTACTTCGCCGGTCACAACGCGAAGTTCACCGCGGACATGGGCTACTCCTTCAACGAGCTCGAAATCCTCGGTACGAACCTTGCTGACGGCGACATCGCGGGCTACCGCGCTGACAGCGACAGCGGTCAGTTCGTGATCCGCACCCAGCTCCAGCTGGCCTTCTGATTCCGAAACCGGGATCAGATCGAAAGCTCGACCTCAACCGACCGGCCTGATCAGGCCGGTCGGTTCATTTTTGCCCCCACCTCGGGAAGCGTCGTGCCCGCGAATCCGCTCCCTTCACCGCGCTGGGCGGGGTGGGGGGTGGTGGTGGGGGCGGAATGCCGCCGACCGAT
>SLDM01000158.1 GCA_007125255.1 Phycisphaerales bacterium | reverse complement strand
TTCGCTTCCTCCGGCGAGATGTTCTCGAGCTCGATGATGAAAATACCCTGACCGCCTCCGGGGACCAGGGCGTCGAGCTGCTCGACCGTCTCTTCGATCTCACGGAAGAGACCGCCGGTGGATGCGACGATGAGGGCGTTGCCGGCGGCGTCGACCTGGATCGAAAGCGGCTGGTTGGTCTGCCGCGCCTTCTCGCTGAACGCATCGCGGATCGCGCTGGCGACCCGGGCGGCGGGGGCGGCGTCGAGCCGAAGCACCCGCACCGAGACGCCCTGCTCACCGGCTTCCTGATTGAGCGCTTCGGCCAGCGCGCTCAGCTGCTGGAACTCTTCATCCGTCGCGCGGACGATGACCGAGTTCGAGCCGGTGTCGGCAACGATGCGCAGGTTATCCCGGCCGCGACGGTCGCCGCCGGAGGGCTCGTACAACCGGCGGAGCGACTGGGCGAGCTGTTCCGGGTTGCCGTTCCGCGCGGGAATGATCCGCGGCGCGGGCAGCTTGGCGTAATCGGCCACGTCCAGCTGCTCGACGATCTGTTCGATCTTGCGAATGTTCTGCCGGGAGGCGGAGACGACCACGGAATTGGTCAGCGGCTCGGCCGAGGCGCGGACCCACTCCTGCGACTCCACCAGCAGTGTCGGTGGCTCCACCGCGCGGGGGTCATCCTGCTGATCGCGTCGGCCTCGCTGCGGTTCGCCGCGCTGGCCCGAGGGCCGGCGCTCGATCGTGCCCTGGAACGCCTCGTTGATCGCCCGGGCGACCGACGACGCATCGGCGTAGGTCAGCGGCAGGACGCGGAGCTGCAGAGACGAGTCGTATTCCTCGCTGTCCAGCTCCGACAGCAGAGATTGAATACCTTCCCACTCGGTTTCATCCGCACTGATCACCAGCGAATTGGTCGCGGGATCCGCCACGATGCGCACGTTTCGCTTGGCCGGTGTATCCGCGTCGAACGCGCCCGGGCCGTAGAACACCGACAGCGCTTCCTGCACCTGCTGCGCTTCGGCAAACTCCAGGGGCACGAAGCGCGTCTTGCGCTCGCGCTCCGCCGGCACGTCGATTTCCTGGAGAATGCGTTCGATCTGCTTGAACTGCTCACTCGTCGCGGCCACCACCAGCTGGTTTTCCGCGCGGATGTAGTCGATGCGCGGCGAGGGTTCATCGCGTTCCGTCGCCCGCACCAGCTGGCGGAGCGTGAAGCTGACGTCACTCGCCATCGCGTGCTGGAGCCGGATGATCCGGTAGTCGACCGGGCTGACCGACGGCACATCGTCGATCTGCCTGATGAGGTATTCGATGACCGGGAACGAGGCTTCCGTCGCGGTCACGATGAGCGAGTTCGAACGGCGGTCGGCGACGATCCGCGCGGTGATCTCGACCGGTTCGAGCTCGGCTTCCTCCAGCCGGATCGTAATCCCCTCCGCCCGACCGCGGCTGTCCAGTTGCAGGGTCTGCGCCAGCAGGCGCTGGGCTTCTTCAGCCCGCGCGCCGTCCAGGGTGTACGTGCGGATGATCGTCTCATCGCTGGCCGAAGGGGTGTCGAGTCGCTCGATCAGGGCGGCGACCTGGCCGATCAACTGCTTCGGCGCGTTGACGATGAGCGAGTTGGTGCGCCCATCGGGCGTAATGGTGACACCGGGCAGATCGCTGCGGCGGCTGAACTGTTCGCGCACGATCCCGGCGATGTCCCGCGCTTCGGCATCCCGCAGCGCGATGATCTCGATCGACCGGTCACCGGTCACTTCGGAGGTGTCCAGCCGGCTGATCAGGTCTTCGATCAGGGTGAACGTCTCGGCGTCGGCGGAAATGACCAGGGCGTTGGCCGATGCGCTGGAGAGAATCGTCGCGGTCGGCGACGGCGCGTCGATCGCCCGTGCCCGATCGTTCAGGAACGTGCGCAGCGTCTGCGCCAGCTCCGGGGCCCGGGCGAACTCGACGCCGACCACGCGCGTCTCGTGATCGCGCGGCGTGATCTCATCATCAAACGACTCGATGAGCTCGGCGATCTCGCGGTGTTCGCGGGCCGACGCGGCGACAATGATCGTCTTGGTCTGATCGTCGTAACGAATGCGCGGATCGCTGGGATCGGCCGGCTGCCACCACGGCCGATCGGGCACGAGAATCTCCTCGAGCACTTCCGAGACCAGCTGCGCGCGGGCCTGCTGCACCCGGTAGATCCGAACGATGCGTTCGGCGTGCGCTGCCGCCGGGGCGTCGAGCATCTCGATCAGCGGCTCGACGAGCTCGAAGCGGTCGCCTTCGCCGGTGACGATGAGCGAGTTCATGCGCGAGTCGGCCCGGACCGCCAACGAGCCGCGGTCGCGCTGCTGGCCGCGCTGCTGCGGGGACCACATCCACATGCTCGGCTGATTCCACATCAGGTCGTCGATCAGCCCCTGCACGGTATCGCGGATATCCGCGGCCCGCGCGTGCTGCAGTTCGAAGACGCGGAACGTCAACGCCTGTGTGGCCTGCGGCGAGTCAAACTGTTCGACCAGTTCCTCGATCTTCTCAAAGTCCCGGTCCGAGGCGGCGACGAGCAACGTGCGGCTCGCTTCGTCACCGATGATGGAAATGCGGCGCGACTGATCACGCCGGCCGCGCCCGGCCGAGGCAATACGGGCCCGGTCGTCGTAGAAGCGCTGGACGGCATCCGCTACGGCCGAGGCGTTCGCGCGTTCGAGCGTGATCGTCCGGATTTCAAACTCGCTCACGGCGTCCCGGTCGATCTCCGCCAGGACGCGATCGATCTCCGCGTTGATCTCCGGCGAAGCGCGGATCAGCAGGACGCCGGAGTTGTTATCCGGCACGATCGTCGTCTCGGACCGGCGGCGCTGATCGGCGGCCAGGACCGTCTGAGCCAGAATCTGCGCCGCCCGCTGCGGCTCGGCCGTTTCCAGTTCCACCGTCCGCAAGGGGAAGATCTCTTCACCCAGCGGCTGGTCGAGCTCGCGCAGCAGGTCCTCCACTTCCTTCATCGCCTCGGGCGAAGCGGTGACGATCAACGTGTTGGAACGCTGGTCGGTCGAGAACTCCGGCATCATCGCGCCGGGACCGAGCCGCTGCTGCATCGCGCGAAAACGCGCCTGGAAGAGCGTTCGCAGCGTGTTCCGCATCTCGTTCACCGGGGCGTGTTCGAGGGCGAACATCTTGAGCGTCGCCTGGGAGCGCTGCGGCGACTGGTCGATCATCTCGATGAACTGATCGACAAACGAGATCGCTTCCGCCGGTCCCATCACGATCAGGGCGTTGGCGGCGGCGTCGGGCGTGACCCGAATCCGGTCCGGATCGAAAACCGCTTCGATTCTCTCATCTCCGATCAGGAGCGTCATTGCGAGATTGCGCATGCGCTGCGCCTGGCGGCCGCGGGCCCGCTGCTGCTGGAAAGCGGAGTCCGGCGTGATCAGATCGCGCACGCTGCTCGCCGCCCGCTCCGCGGTGATCGTTTCCAGCGGGTAGACCTTGACGACCATCTGCTCCGTGCCCGCCGGCCGGGAGAGGGCGGCGATCAGCTCGCCGACCGCTTCGAAATCCCGGTCGCTGGCCGCCACGATCAACGCGCCGGCCGTCTGGTCGGGGATCACCGAGACGCGGCGGCGGTAATCGCCCCGGTCGCCGCCCGGCGGGGTCATCTGGGCGAGCGTCTGGTTGATCAGCCGCGACAGATCCGCCGGGTTGATCGATTCGGGCAGGGCGATATAGCGGATCTGGCTCGGCGCGGGGGGAAGCTGCGATTCGATCTCGCCCGCGAGCCGGGAGAGCCGCTCAACGGCCCGGGGTGAGCCGAGCACGATCAGACTGTTCGTCGCTTCATCGACCGCGATGGTGATCTCCGCCCCCGATGCGATCGCATCGACCAGTTCCCGGGAGAACTCGCCGTTGTCGTGCTCGCCGGACGCCTCCTCGCCTTCACCCTCCGCGGCCAGGGCTTCGAGCTCTTCGAGCATCGCCGCCATCTCCGCGTCTTCCCGTTCCGCGGCCTCTACTTCAGTCGGTTCCGCTTCTGCCCCTGCCGCCTCCGCGTCCTCCGCGTCGGCTTCCGTCTCGTCGTCATCAGAGACGCCGAAAATCTGCGCCCAGCTCACCCCGTCATCATCCGCGATGACCAGCGCCGCGACGGTCAGGGCGGTCGCCATCCGCCGGATCATTTGCGAATCGGCGCG
>SLDM01000046.1 GCA_007125255.1 Phycisphaerales bacterium | reverse complement strand
TAATACACCGATGCTCAAGATCACGCGGATCGACACCGGTCCGTGCGAACTCTTCGTCAAGTTCGAGTCGCTGAATCCGGGCAACTCGATCAAGGACCGAATCGCCATCGCGATGATCGAGGAAGCCGAACGCAGCGGTACGCTCAAACCGGGCGGCGCGATTGTCGAGGCAACCGCGGGCAACACCGGGATCGCCCTGGCGCTGGTCGCCGCCGTCAAGGGATACACCCTCAAGGTCGTCATGCCCGACAAGATGAGCTCGGAGAAGATCTCGCATCTCAAGGCGATGGGGGCGGAAGTCATCCTGACCCGCTCGGACGTCGGCAAGGGGCACCCGGAGTACTACCAGGATATGGCCGAGCGCATCGCCGGTGAGAATCCCGGCTCGCTCTACGTCAATCAGTTCTGTAACAAGGCGAATCCGAAGGCGCACTACGAGACGACCGGACCGGAGATCTGGGAGCAGACGGAAGGGCGAATCGATGCCTTCATCGCCGGCGTCGGCTCCGGAGGCACCCTGTCCGGGGCGGGACGATTCCTGCGCGAGAAGAACGAGAACATCGAACTGATCCTGGCGGATCCGAAGGGATCGATTCTGACGCCGCTCATCAACTGCGGAGAGAAGGTGGAACCCGGTTCCTGGCTGATCGAGGGCATGGGCGAGGATTTCGTGCCGGACATCTTCGACATCGATATCGTCGACCGCGGTATCGAGGTACCCGACAAACAGTCATTCCTCGTCGCACGCGAACTGCTCCGGAAGGAAGGCATCCTGGGCGGCTCATCGACCGGATGCATCGTGGCCGCCGCCCTGGAGTACTGCCGGTCGCAGACCGAACCCAAGCGGGTCGTCACGTTCGTCTGCGACTCGGGCACCAAGTACCTCTCGAAGATGTTCAACGACTACTGGATGATTGACAACGGCTTCCTCGACCGGGAAACGCATGGCGATATGCGCGATCTGATCGCGCGTCGTCATGAACTCGGCGAAGATGTTCACGTCAAAGGGACCACGCCGCTGACGCAGGTCATCAAGATGATGGATATGTATTCCGTCAGCCAGATGGCCGTGCTTGATGAAGAGAACCGGATTGTCGGCCTCATCGACGAGTCCGACATACTGATGGCGCTGGTACACAATTCCAAAGACAGCAGCCGGCCCGTCAGCGACTTCATGACCAGCCGCCTGGAGACGATCAAGCCGACCGCTTCGGTCAACGACCTCATGCCGATCTTCCGCGCCGACCGCGTGGCGATCGTCGTTGGTGAGGACGGCAGGTTCTACGGTCTGATCACGAAGATCGATCTGATCAACTATCTGCGCCGTCAGATGCTCTGACCCTCTCGCCGGTCCTGTCCGGCCGCGCTCGAGCCGGTCCGGAGTGCTCGCAAGCGGATGCCGCGACGTTATCATGCGCATCCCATGAATGATTCGCACCCCTCCCACGAAGAGCTGCAACTCGAATCGCGCCTGATTCACGGCGGGCAGCGACCGGACCCCACCACCGGTGCGGTCATGCCTCCGGTCTACCTCTCCTCGACGTACGCCCAGCGCTCGCCCGGCGAACACCAGGGCTTTGAGTACTCGCGCAGCCACAACCCCACCCGGTACGCCCTTGAGCGGTGCCTCGCGGCCGCGGAAGGGTCCCGCCTCAACGAGGTCCAGGACGTCACCTGCGGCGGATTCGCCTTCTCCTCCGGCCTCGCGGCAACCGCGACCTGCCTGGAACTGCTCGATTCGGGTGATCACCTGATTGCGATGGATGACCTCTACGGCGGCACGTACCGGCTCATGAGCAATGTCCGTGAGCGCTCGATGGGTTTGAAGGTCAGCTACGTCGATCTCACCGATGCCTCGCGCATCGAGTCGGCGATCACGGATCGCACCCGAATGATCTGGGTGGAAACGCCGACCAATCCGACCCTCAAGCTCGTCGATCTCGAAGCGGTCGTTGCCATCGCGCGCAAGCACGATCTGATCACGGTCTGCGACAACACGTTCGCCACGCCGATGCTGCAGCGCCCGCTTGAGATCGGCTGCGACATCGTGATGCATTCGGCGACGAAATACCTCGGCGGGCACAGCGATGTGATCGGCGGCGCGCTCGTCACGCAACGGCCCGACCTGGCGGAGAAGCTGCGCTACATGCAGAACGCGATCGGTTCGGTCATGAGCGCGTTCGACAGCTACATGGTCCTGCGGGGCATGAAGACGCTGGCCGTGCGCGTGCAGCGCCACTGCGAGAACGCCATGAAGATCGCCCAATGGCTCGAAGCGCATGCCAAGGTTGATCGCGTGGTCTACCCCTGTCTCCCCAGCCACCCGCAGCATGAGCTCGCCCGGCGGCAGATGAGATTGCACGGGCAGCCCGCCGCCGGAGGCATGATCACGATCTACCTCAAGGGCGGCCTCAAGGCATCCCGCACCTTCCTGGAAAACGTCTCCATCTTCGCCCTGGCCGAGTCATTAGGCGGCGTGGAATCCCTGATCGAGCACCCCGCGATCATGACGCACGCCTCCGTCCCGCCGGAAACGCGAGCGTCACTGGGTATCAGCGACACGCTGGTGAGGCTGTCGGTCGGGATCGAACACGTCGACGATTTGATCGGCGACCTGGACCGCGCACTGGCGGCGGTGACCTGAGGATCCATGCCGATGAGCGCCCCCACCACCGGCACGATCACCTTCGAAGCCAGCGCCTCGTTCGCCCGGCGCATGGATGAGCAGGATGCGCTGGCGCCGTATCGCGACCGCTTCGAGATTCCCCGCCGCGAGAACGGTGAAGATGTCATCTATCTCTGCGGCAACTCACTTGGGCTGCAGCCGAAGTTAGCGCGGCAGTACGTCGAGGAAGAGCTCGATGCGTGGCGAGACCTTGCCGTCGACGCGCACTTCGGGAAGGAACCGTCCTGGTACGGCTACCACGAGGTCTTCCGCGACTCCGGAGCCCGCCTCGTCGGCGCGAAGCCCGGCGCGGGCGAAGTGGTCATGATGAACTCGCTCACCGTCAACCTGCACCTGCTGATGGTGAGTTTCTTTCTGCCGCAGGCAAAGCGCACGAAGATCCTGATGGAATCTCCCGCCTTTCCCTCGGATACCTACGCGATCAAGACGCACCTGAAGTCGATGTGGCTTGATCCGGAGGAACACCTCATCGTCGTAAGGCCGCGCGAGGACCGACCGACCATCGACATCGAGCAGATCGAGGAGATCCTGCAGGAACAGGGTGAAGAGATCGCGTTGATCCTGATTGGCGGGGTCAACTTCTTCACCGGGCAGGTCCTTGACCTGGAGCGGATCACCGCGCTCGGGCACGAGCACGGTTGCACCGTCGGCTTTGATCTCGCGCACGCCGCGGGCAACGTGCCGCTGCGACTGCACGACTGGAACGTGGATTTCGCGGCGTGGTGCTCGTACAAGTACCTGAACTCGGGACCGGGTGGAGTGGCCGGCGTATTCATCCACGAACGGCACGCCACGAACACCGATCTGCGCGAGCGGCCGCGCTACGGCGGCTGGTGGGGCAACGATCCGGCGAAGCGGTTCCGCATGCATCTGGAGCCGGAGTTCGAACCGGTCCCGAGCGCGGAGAGCTGGCAGCTTTCCAACCCCCCCATTCTCGCGATGGCGCCACTCCGGGCGTCGCTGGAGATCTTCGATGAAGTCGGCATGGATCGTTTGCGTGAAAAGTCCCGCCGGCTCACGGGGTTCCTGCGCTGGTTGATCGAGCGCGCGCCGTCGGAGAGGTTTGAGATCATCACGCCGCGTGATGAAACGGCCTGTTTCGGGCAGGGCTGCCAGCTCTCACTGCTGGTGCACGATCGGCCGCGTGAGCGGTTCCAGGCCCTGGAAGCGGCGGGCGTGGTCGGCGATTTCCGCGAGCCGAACGTGATCCGGATCGCCCCGACGCCGCTCTACAACACCTTTACCGATGTGTGGCGTTTCGTGGAAACGCTCTCACAATTGCCGTAACCGGTACGGGCTCTTCGGCGGCCGAAATGCAGGGGCGGCGCGCGGATCAGGTCGCGCAGAAAGAGCCCATCAATCGTCCAGCACCACAACGGGGCCGTAACCGAGCCCGAGCAGGGTGATCGACCGTTCGTGGTAGTCGAGCAGGCAGATCTGCCCGCCTAACTCGAAGAGGGCAAAGTCACCCGGCAACAC
>SLDM01000054.1 GCA_007125255.1 Phycisphaerales bacterium | reverse complement strand
CCGCCCCGCCCGAATGATCAGTATCAGTAGACGTTCTGCTTCCGGATGGGAAAGTTGGCCGGCGCGAAGGTCGCGAGTACCTGCGCGGACTTCTCGCCCGCGCGCCCATCACCGTAATGATGCCTGATGGCCTGCGAGCTTGGGATCAGGGCCCGTTCGATCGCCACGCGGATGGAGGGACTGTTCCATTCCGGAACGTTTCGCACGTGGGCGGGCTTCTCCCGGCCACGCTGACGGGTTCCGATATTGACGCAGGGCAGTTGGAGCGCAGCGCACTCGATCAGGCCGCCGCTGGAGTTGCCCACGATCGCCCGCGCCCGTTTCAGAAGACCGATAAACTCCGGTCGCGGCAGGTGCGGTCGCTGCGGCAGTCCGCTTTCCTCGATCGCGCGAACGATGCCGTCACGCCCCGGATCATGGTTCGGGTGCAGCGCGACCATCCGTCCGAGCGATGCGCACATCTGCAGCAGTTCCTTTGCCCGCGCGTACTCGACCTCTTCCTGCTCACCGGTCGGATGAAGCAGGAAAACGATTTCCGGCTGGCCGAGTTGCCGGTACGTCTCGTCATCCAGCGGAGAGAACTCCTCCAGTTCATCGAGCGCGGGCGAGCCGACCAGATGCACGTGCAGCGGCAACTCCCCCATGGCGATGATGCGCTCGGCGGACTGCGGTGATGCGGGAAGATGAATGTGCGCGAGCTTGGTGATGGCGTGACGCCACGCTTCGTCGGCAACGCCTTCGGCGCGGTCGCCTCCGTGCAGGTGCGCGATGCGTATGCCCGACGCCGACGCCGCGGCCGCCGCCGCGAACGGCTCGACACGATCACCGAGGACGAGCACGACATCCGGCGCCGCGCGCTGGAAGTGCTCGGCAAACCCCGAGACGCCGCGACCGAGCGCCGCCGCGTCGGCGAAGCGTCCGGTCACGGCCTCTCGCTGCATGGGGATCTTCGCCGCAACTTCGAAGTCCGCTTCGACTTCCCGGAGCGTGTGCGCCGGGCCGAGCAGGTGCGTGCCGGTGACGAGGACTTCGAGCGAGAGCTGCCGATGCCCCTCGATCGCGCGCATGACCGTTCGAAGCAGGCCGTACTCTGCCCGCGTGCCGGTGACCACGGCAACTCGTCGCGTTACATTCACGCGAGATCGCCCTCCACCAGCGGCATGTCGCCGGAAACCTGCCGGGCCAGGGGACGGCCGAGAACGGCCTCCCATTGCTCCGGCGGCAAACCGGTCCCCGGCCGCTTCACCGTCAGATCATCGACCGTCAACGCGTGCCCGGCCGGCAGGTCATGCCGGAGAACGATCGACTGCCGTGAAATGCGGTGCACTTCCCGCTCGACGTCGCGCACTTCCTTCACCGGCTCACCGAGCATGCGCCACGCGCGGTGGGCCAGGCGAACGTACTCGGCAAACTGATCGGGATCGAAGGAAGCCGCGTGATCAGGACCGGATGCGCCGCGATCGTGCGTGAGGTGCTTTTCGAGCAGGCACGCGCCGGATGCCACCGCCAGGGCGCCGGTATCGAGCGACGTCGTGTGGTCGGAATACCCCAGCGCGCGCGGGGTGACTTTGAGCATGGCCTGCCGCGCCGCCAGTGACGCTTCCCCGTCCGGCGTGGGGTAGGCGCTCACGCAGTGTAGAAAGAGATGCGGATACTGCTCCAGCCACGTGGCGGCCCGGGCAACCTCCTCCAGCGTGGCCGTTCCGGTACTGACCAGCAGCGGTCGACCGGTCCGCGCCAGCTCCTGCAGCAGGGGGCGATTGATCACATCGGGCGACGCGGTCTTGTACGCATCCACGCCGAACGCCTCGGCCATCGTGATCAGTTCGCGGGAAAACACGGTGATGATCGCGTGCAAGCCGCGGGTTCGGGCGCGACGGTAGACGGCGCGCATCGCATCGGGTTCAAGTTCCAGTCCGCGGAGCATCGCGAACGGATCGTCCGCACCGCTTTTCACCTGGTAGTCCGCGAGCACCGCGGCGCGGCTCAAGAGTGTTTCCGCGCGGAAGAGCTGCAGCTTGACCGCATCCGCGCCGACTTCGGCCGCCGCGTCGACGAGTTCGAGCGCGCGGGCCGGCGCGCCGTCGTGGTTCACGCCGATCTCGGCGATGATGTACGGTCCGGCCCCTTCCGGCGCGGGCGCGATGGTTCGGCCGGCGAGCTTCATGACGCCGGCTGCTCCAGTTCCGGGCTCGGGGCCGGGCTTGGGGCGGGGACCGGGGCCGGCATCGGGGTCCGCCGGCTCAGGATCGACTCGGCGAACAGGAAGTCCTGCGCATCATCGACATCGACCACCTCGCCCGGCCGGGTTTCGATACCGCGCCGATCCGCGCCGAGAAAAGCGTGGGGGTCGCCGGAAGCGGGCACGAACAGTGATTCGCGCCGCACGGCAATCACGCCGCCATCGGGAATGCGAAGCGGGGGCAGATCCTGGCGCCGGTACGATCCGTTGGCATGATGCGCCACGACCCGGCCGCCCTCTTCAAGCCTGACCATCCAGTGCGGGTGGTACTTCCCGACATCACAGTAGCTCTGCACGCTGTCCGCGCCGGACTCCACCAGCATCCTCACGGCCCGGTCGATCAGATCGGCCGGCCGAACCGGCACGTTGGCGTAGAGAATCACGATGATCGTCGCCGCAAACTCCGCCTCGCAGACCGCGTGGCGGACGGCGCTGTCGACCGTTGCCCGATCATCGGCCAGCGAAGCCGGGCGAGCGATGACTTCGATGTTCATGGCGCGGGCCGCGGCCGCGATCTCACTGCCATCGGTGGAGACGATCGTCCGATCCACGGTGGAACTGCCGAGGGCGGTGCCGATCGAATGACAGATCATCGGCTTTCCGCAGAGCGGCAGCGCATTCTTGCCGGGCAATCCCTTGCTCCCGGCGCGGCCGATGATGACGGCGAGCACTCGTTCGTCGTGAGTCATGCGAAACAGATCCGTGGATGCAGACATGCGTCTGCTTCATTCAGGCGTGATCGGCGCGCTGTCACCAGATCGCGCCAGAGTTCAGTCAGGGGCGCCTCATCGACGGTGCCGACCGAGTCGCCCCCGGTCCAGTCGATCTCCGATACCGGTACCGTACCATCAGCAAGAATCGTGAGCCGACTTTCCAGTTCCCGGCGAACGAACTGAGCCGGCACGACCGGACGCGTCAGCGTATCCGGCGTCCAGCCGTCGTGATTCGTGAAGTCGGGTTCACCGTCGATCACCGCCGCGCCGAAGAGATACATCCACCGATCAAAGAATGCCTCGATCTCCTCGTAGGTCACGGCGCACCGCTGCAGACGGGGCACGAGCCACGGCACGACCATCGCCGCGGTGCCTTCCTGGGGCGTCAGGCGGGTCTGGTGCGCCGCGATGTACTCCATGTTGCGCAGCGTACTGGTGAAGTCCGGTGCGCCGAGCATCTCCTGGTAGACCTCCGGCGAATTGGCGTGCAGATCCACGCTGATGACATCCACCGCGCCGTCCACCAGGGAAGCGAGCACGTTCTGCTCCACGCGCAACTCCGTGCGCAGGTGGACGAAACGAACGCCCGCGGCCCTGGCCCGCCGGACCATGGCGCCGGCATCGGGGTGGAGCAGTGGATCGCCAACGCCGCCGAAGGTGATACGGTCGACGCCCGCCTGCGTGCACGCCGACAGGATGCGATCGAGACGATCGACCGTCATCGGTTCGCGTTCTATGGCGGGGAAGGGATGGCGGTGCGCGTGGCCGTGACTTCTGCGCCGGGTGGTCAGTTCGATGATCACGTGCAGCGGCACAGATGAAGGCCGGCAACGAGCGATCTCCTCGATGCGCTGCACGAGCCCGATGGCTCCGAGGGACTTCAGTCCGGACGGATCATCGAACGCGGCACCCAGAAGCGACCGCTGAGCCGCGGTATCAAAGGTCGCGCGGATCATTGAGTGGCGCATACGGTGGTCGATCTGCACGCACGGTGGATGCGCGATGATGTCGAACTTCGGCCGGTGAGGTTGCAAAGTCAACTGCGCGCCGATCGTCGCAATGCGGTTGCGTTCCGTCATCTCATCCATCAGGGTGCGGCCGACGAGACACGGCCCCATGCCCGGAGGATGCTGTGTGAAGACCAGTGGCCGCTTCTCGGGAAACTCGAGATGTCGCTCGATGACGGCATCGCACCCGGACTCGGCGCTGG
>SLDM01000535.1 GCA_007125255.1 Phycisphaerales bacterium | reverse complement strand
GGTCGCGATCGGCGATCCGTTGCGCAGAGGCACGCTCATGGGGCCGCTCATTTCGCGCGAGGCGGTCGAGCGCATGCGGCAGGCGCTCGCGACGATCCGCGAGCAGGGGGGAGAGATTCTCTGCGGCGGGGAGGCCGGCATCGAGCGCTTCGCGAAGTACGCCGGCCATTACGTTGAACCGACGATCGTGCGCGTGCCGAAGGGCGGCGACCTGCCCATCGCGCGCGAGGAGACGTTCGCCCCGATCCTGTACGTGTATGGCGTCGATTCAATCGAGCAGGCGATGGCGATTCACAACGGCGTCGATCAGGGGTTGTCGAGCGCGATCTTCACGAACTCGTTGAAGTCGACCGAGCGGTTCCTGTCCGTCGACGGCTCGGATTGCGGTATTGCGAACGTCAACATCGGCACGAGCGGGGCGGAAATCGGCGGCGCGTTCGGCGGGGAGAAGGACACCGGCGGTGGACGGGAGTCAGGCTCAGACGCGTGGAAGCAGTACATGCGCCGGCAGACGTGCACGATCAACTGGGGCGAGGATCTGCCGTTGGCGCAGGGGATTCGGTTTGGAGAGGGGAAGTGAGGGAGTAAAAGTGACGAAGTGACGAAGTAACGAAGTGACCGCGGATGCTTGGTCCCCGCGAAAGCGGGAGTGACGGAGTCAGGACCCACGCCGACATCACGCACCCCTTCGTCACTTCGTTACTACGTTACTTCGTCACTCTCTCTCCGTTACTCTCTCTATTCCATGCACGACCGCATCATCCATCTTCGCCGTCCGCCCTCGCTGATGCTGCAGGAGGGCATCTTCGTTCCCGAACGGGCGACCGGTACGGTCATGGACGAGGTCGATCGACGGTGGGCGGCTCTGTGTGAGCAGAACCCGGCGTTCTTTGACGGGCGCGTGTCGCACGTGCTGGGGGTACACCGAAATGGCTACGGCGGAGCATCGATCTACGTGGCCGATTGCGCGTACCGGTTCTATGCGGTTCAGGACGAGGCGTTTGATCTTGGCGTGCGGCCGCTGGGGGTGAAGGGGCTGGCCACCCGTGACGGCCGGGTGCTGGCCGGACGTCGTGCGAGCGAGGTGGCGCACTACGCCGGAGCATGGGAGTTCGCGCCGGGAGGCGTGGTTGAGCCGGGCGAGAGGCCGGGAGATGTGGTGCAGCGCGAGCTTCGGGAGGAGACGTCGCTTTCGCTCAGCGCGCCGCCGGTGGCCCGCGCGATCGTGGCGGATCCGGTGGTGCGGAGCTGGGAAGTGGTCTTCTCTCTCGCCGTTTCCGAAGGCGCAGCGCGGCCGGGCGTCGGTGAGTATACAGAACTCCGCCGGTGTGACCCGGACGCTCTGCCGCGACCGCATACGGAGATCTCGCGCGTCCTCCAGCAGCTCTTCGGATCACCGTGACGCGCGGGGACGAGCGGCACCCTGCGCCTGAGCGACCGGCAGTTCGTGCCTGATCCGCCGGCGCCCGCCGGCCCGCATCCGCGCCGCGCGGTGCGGTTTATCGGCCGCACTTCCGGAAGAATCGCGGGCAGAATGTCCCACCTTAACGCGGGCGGCTCCGAACGTCCGCCCTCTGTAGGAAGAGTTTGTCAATCATACTGTTACGACACTTTTTCACTTGGCCAATCTCTTTCGATGCGTTACGCTGTTTCCATGCGAGATTGGGACGGTGTGAGGGACCGGACCTCCTCTTCGGGGACGTGTATGTCCATGGGCGGTTTTTCAGGAGAAAGATTGATGCAATCATTAAAGGTGGCAGGGGTAGGATTAGGGTGTCTGATGCTCGGAGCCGTTGCGGTCTCCCTGGAGGCCAGCGAACGCGCGCCGTTTCATGCCGGTTCGGCCGTGGAGCGGCCGCAGTCGCTTTCCGTCGATCGGGAGATCGTCCGATCGATTCTCGATCGGCAGGCGGCAGCGCGGCCGGCGGGTTCCTCCAACTGGATGGACGGGGTCCAAGTCGCGTACACCAAGATGCCGGAGACGTGCACGGGACCCGACGAGTTCGGTGCACTTCTGATCGAGAATGGTGAACCCAACGGGACGGGTGGTCTCGCGTCGCAGATCGGCGGACCATTCCCCGATCCGCCGTTCTTCGGCGGACCGGAGGTCCGGGCGGCGGATGATTTCTACCTCGATTTCGACGCATCGATTCGCACCATCACCTGGTACGCGCTGGAGGATCAGCCCGAAGAGGGGGCATCCAACGGCATCAACTGGACCGGTGAGGTACGGCTTGAGATTCGACTCGATGAAGACTGCCAGCCGGGCGTACCCGCCGTCTCCAACGGCAACTCGCTCGTCCTCGAGATCGGAGAGTGTTCCGGTGAAGCCGCCCTGTCCGGCGCGTGCGTCACGAGAGAACTCATCGACCCGGATGGTCCTTTCGAGCTTCAGCGCATCCAGTACACCATCGAAGGCCTTGACATTGAACTTGAAGCCGGCCGGTACTGGCTGATTCTCGCCCCGATCAGCAATGAATCGGTCGGCCAGAGCTTCTGGGAAGCCAGCGACGTGGAATCTCCCGAGTGCAGCGCGGTTCTGCAGGGCGGGCCGCTCGGGCTCAATGACTGGACGAGCGTTCTGGAAGTCGCATCGCTCAACTTCGCGATCTCCGGCTGCAACCTGGACCCCGTCGCCAACTGCGGAGAGGGCAACTGCATGCTCCCCCGCGAGAACCCCGGCTGTGAAGTCGGCGAGTGCTGCGCGGCGGTCTGCACCGCCGAGGGCTTCGCGTACTGCTGCATCGACGCGTGGGATGAGGCGTGTGTGGAAGCCGCGGTTGATCTCTGCGAAGGTCTTTTGCCCGGATGTAATACGCCGCTGCCCGCCGACACCGTCCTCGAAGCCGATGCGTGCGGCGAGAACACCAACGGTGGGTGCGAACAACTCGATGGCGGCAAGAATCAGGTTATCCCGTTCGAAGTGCTGCCGCTGGGCGATTTCACGTTCCTCGGTACGATCTGGACGGCATTCGATGGCAAGCAGGAAGTCGCGGACTCCGACTGGTTCCAGTTTGAGCTGACGGAAAACTCGAATGTCTCACTGAGTTTTCAGGCGGCGTTTCCCGGTCGACTCGCGATCGTGCCGAACGCCTTCGATGGCGATCCGACGCTGGAGATCCTCTGCGAAGAACTCTCCGAAGATGACGTTGTCGTCGAACTGGTGAGCTCGGAGTGCGGGGTTGCGACCTTCGAAGGCGTCCTCCCGGCCGGCATTCACCTCCTCGTGGTCCTGCCCGATCCGGATGCAGGTGACGATGACCCGGGCAAGCTCGGCCTTTCGCCGCTGGAGATTCCCTGCGGCAGCGGAAATGAATACATCATCAATGTGATCAGCGGGCCGGCCGCCGCATGTGGCGATGCCGACGCCGGAGATTGCTTCGAGGCCAACAAGTCGCCGTTCTGTGATGACCTGCTCTGCTGCAAGACCGTCTGCGCGATCGATCCGTTCTGCTGCGACACGGAGTGGGATCAAACCTGCGTTGATACGGCTCAAAGTGAATGTGTCCCGCCGGATGACAACGATCTGTGCGAGAACGCTACCACGGTGGAGGCGCCGAGCACCGTCGAGGGCAACCTGTTGCTGGCCGGCTGGAGTGGCGCGGTGAGCAGTTGTGTCGAAAACGACATGCAGCCGGATCGCTGGTACCTCTTCGAGGCGCCGCGCAACGGTACGCTGCAGCTATCCACCTGCGGCAGTTCCGAACTCGGCGGGCTGGTCGGACCATTTGATACAACGATCACGGTGTACGACGGTGCGTGCCCGAAGACTGGAACCCCGGCTGGCCTCGGTGAGCCCGGGGCGGGCGCGGAGATCGCCTGCAACTCGGCGGTCCTCGAAGGAAACCTGCCCGATGCGTGCAACGACTTCCTGGTGGCCGGCGGCGGTCTGCCGATCGAGCAGGACGCAGCGCTCCAGGTGACCCTCGAAGCCGACCAGGTCGTCTACATCCGCGTCAGCGCTTCGATTCCCGGGCTCGCGGGCGAGCTCCCCGGCGACCTCGGTTCCTTCCTGCTTCACGTTGATTTCATCAACGAGGATGAGCTGGAGGAGACCTGCCTGGGCGATCTCGACTTTGACGGCACCGTGGACGTGTTCGACTTGCTGCTGCTCCTGGACAACTGGGGCCCGTGCGGGAAATTCGATGATGTCTGCCTGGGAGATCTGG
>SLDM01000538.1 GCA_007125255.1 Phycisphaerales bacterium | reverse complement strand
TCTTCCGGCAGGTGGTTGTACCGGATGAGATCCGCGGCTTTCTGCTTGCCCACGCCGGTCAACTGCCCCGCCCCGACCAGGGTCATCGCCCGCGCGCCCTGGTACCCGAGGTCATCCTGGTACCGCTCGTCGCCGGTCACCTGGGCGACCATCGCCTGGATGCGGCCCTTCTGGTGCGGCTGCAGAAGCGGGTAGGTGAGCGGCGCCAGGGACAAGCCGAGAAGAATGATCACCGCGAGATGCTTGAGCCGCGCGCCGGCGGCGATCAGCATCGCAAACAGCGTCGGCAGAAAGAGCATCGCCGTCCCGAGATCCGGCTCGACGAGAATGAGCACGAGCGGAATGAACGTGAGAATCAGCGGCAGCAGCAGGCCGAAGAACGTTCGGTAGTTCTGCCGGTACCGCAGGTACGCCGCGAGCGCGACGATATAGGCGATCTTGGCAATCTCCGAGGGTTGAAAGTCGGTGAAGTACAGGTTGATCCATCTTCTCGCCCCGTTGCGCGGCCGCACGATCGCTTCGGGGACCCAGGGAATGAGCACGAAGATCAGCAGCAGGATGACCACGCCGAGCAGCGGATAGCTGGCCCGGTGAATCCACTTGTAGTGAGGTACCGCGAGAACCGTCGCGGCAATGACGCCCACGCCAAGGTGCGCAACCTGCCGCACCGCCAGTTCATGTTCGGTCGTCGAGATCGCCATGATCCCGAGCACGCTGAGGAAGAACGCCGCCATCACGCAGATCCAGCCGGCGTTGTGCCAGTCGACCTTGGGTTTGTGCAGTTCGCGCACGCGGTCGTGCAGACCGGAAGGCGTGTAGGTCGAACTCGGCGTGGGAGCGAGGATGCTCACGGCCGCGCCCCCCTTTCCGCGGAGCCCGGGAACCGACCGGCATCCGCGACCGCGCCGCCTTCGAGATACCCTTCGTCCTGCAGGGCCCGCACGATCTCGTTGGCGATCGGCCCGGCGACCCGGCCGCCCGATCCGCCGTACTCCACGATGACCGCGATCGCGTACTCCGGTTCCCGTCGCCGTTCGGAGCCGACCAGCCCGACGAACCAGGCGTGGGAGAGTCCGGTCATCCAGCTGTCGGGGATGCCGTCGCCGGTCGAATCGACGCGCAACGCCGGGGCCTGGGCGGTGCCGGTCTTGGCCCAGTTGATCACGCCGGGCACGTTCATGATGCGGTGCGGCGGAAGGTCGCGGTCGTCGTAGCGGATCTGGTAGCCCGTACCGAATGACTCCTCGACCGACTGGCGCAGCCCTTCGAGGATGGTTTCAACGAGGCGGGGCGAGAGGGGTGCATGCTCACGCGATGAGCGCGGGGTGAGGCGCTGCTCATCCCGCACGAGGGTCGCATCGCGCACGATCCCGCCGCGCGCGATCGTGGCGTAGGCGTTGGCGGCCTGCACGGGCGTCCAGGTGATCGGCCCCTGCCCGATGCCGGCCATCACCGCCGCGAAGGGAATCGAATCCTGCCGCTCACGCAGCCGCGCCACCTGACGTTCATCGGGAATGGTTCCGCCTGCCTCGCCGACGAGCGTGCTCGCGCCCTCTTCATCGACGCGCTCGATCGCGAGGCCGAGTTGCAGCGGTTCACCGAGCCCGAACCGCGCGAACCACGACGAGAGACGGGGCAGGCCCAGGCGATCGCCGAGCGAATAGAAGAAGATATTGCAGGACCGCGCCAGCGCTTCGGCGGCGCGGAGCGGACCGTGGTTCTGAAATCCAAAGTGTTCACGAAAGATCCAGCATCGCGCGATCGTCTGGCGATCTTCGTAGTAATGCCCCGTACACTCGATCGGGTGGTCAAGGGCGTGTCGCCCCTCTTCAACGGCCGCGGCCAGGACGAGCGGCTTGATGATCGACCCCGGCGGGTACACCGCTTCGACCGCGCGGTTGACCCAGGGAAAATCAACCGTGCGGCGGGACGCGCTCATGCGGCTGCCCATCTCCATCGTGGGCATGGAGACCATGGCCAGGACCTCGCCGGTCTGCACCTCGAGTACCACTGCCGCGGAGTTGAGCGGCCGTCCGATCGGCAACTGATCGTTCTGGTGCCAGCTCTGCACGCGGGTCAGGCCGAGTTCATGCGACAGCAGCGCCTGGACCCGCGCCTGCAGCAGAATGTCGAGCGTGAGATCGAGGTCGCGGCCCGGCACCGGTTCGAGGCGTTGCTGCTCGCCGGTGTCGCGCCGTTCGTTGATCACGCCGCGCAAGCCGCGCAGCCGGTCTTCAAAGGCCAGTTCAATGCCGCGCGAACCGACGATGTCGCCCGGCCGGTAGCCGCCGAGATCGATCTCGCCGGTCCGCGGATGAACGAAGGGACGGCGATTGACGTCTTCAGCCCAGATCTCATCGCGAACCGAGCCGAGGATATGGTCGGCGATGCCGTCCACGCGCACCAGCACGGGCGAATCGACACGCAGTGGGCGCGGCAGATAAGCGCGATTGACGACCACGTCGATGCTGTTCCACGGATTCTCCCGGCGGCTCGCATCGTGCACTTCGACGATCCCTTCCAGATCGCGCGACAGGCGCTGGAATTCATAGGCGACCTGCGCATCCACGCCGGGCAGAAGGACGTGGTGTTCCCGCTGCTCCCGGATCGGGCGCGGGCGAAACGAACTGCCTTCATCGTCGGTGCCGAAGCGGTTCTCCCAACTGACGCGCTGCTGCTCCCAGACCACCGCGGCGAGCGACTGCACTTCCGCGCGAATGGTGTCACGGCGGCGTTCCAGTTCAAGTTCGTCAAACTCGCCATGCCGTTGAATCGCGCTCCAGAGCCGATCGACCATGGTGACCCACGCGCCCTCGCGCTGGTCGATCTCCGACTCCCGCCGTTCGGGGCTGAGCTGGTTCCAGCGGCTGGAGCCGATGTCGCGCCGCGCCTGCCGGGCGGCGCGGTCGCGGATCCAGCTCCCGGTGACGACGTCGTACCGGACCGCGACATCGTAGCTGGCGCGGTCACGGGCCAGCACCCGGCCGTGGCGATCGCGAATCTCGCCCCGGTAGGTCGGCAGGTAGATGCGGCGGTCCAGCCGGGCCTCGGCCTGGCTGCGACGATCGGCACCCTCGACGACGGAGAGGCGCAGAATCTGCGTGCCCAGGGCCGCGACGATCAGCGCCATGACCACGACCAGCAGCACGAGCCGCCGGTGAAACATGCTGGGAATGAGCTTGCGACTGTCCATGCTGTCCTGATGCGCAGCCGGTGCGCGAGATCCACTCCGTCGGGTCAGGGCGTTCGCTCCAACAACCATTCATCGACCGGGGTGGTCGACCGGATGGAGTTTAGGGAGATGCGGGACGTATGGGACGTTGGGAGCGGGATTTCGTGGATTCCGGGGCGCCGGCCCGCGTGGCGCCGGACCCTGTGCAGTTCACGGCCGCCCCGGTCGAGGCGGAATGGCGCGGGAGAATCCGCGTTTTCGCGGCGCGGGACCGGACCTGAGCGGGAACTGAGGCTCACGATCAGACGTTGAAGAGAAAGTGCACGACATCACCATCCTGCATGCGGTACGCCTTGCCTTCCGAGCGAAGCTTGCCCGCCTCGCGGATCGCCTTCTCGGTCTTGTGCCGGACGAGGTCATCGACGTGGTAGCACTCGGCCCGGATGAAACCGCGCTGAATATCGCTGTGGATCGTCCCCGCCGCCTCCGGCGCGGTTTCGCCCTGGCGGATGGTCCAGGCCCGGACCTCCTTCTCGCCGGCGGTGTAGAAGGACGCCAGCCCGAGCAGCCGCTGAATCGCCCGCGCCATCGTCCCGACGGCCGGCTCGGCGAGGCCCATCGATTCCAGCATCTCGGTGCGGTCGGCTTCCTCCAGTTCCGCCAGCTCCGCCTCCAGCTTGGCGCAGAGCGCGACCGCTTCCGCGCCGGTCTCCTCGGCATGGGCCCGGACCTTCCCGGCGGCACCGCTCTCCCCCGCCAGATCATCCTCGCCGACGTTCGCGACGTAGAGCACCGGCTTGGCGGTCACCATGCCGTAGCTCTTGAGGATGCCCTGCTCCTTCTCGCTCCAATCCTCGATCACTCGGATCGGGCGGCCATCTTCGAGTACGGCGGTCACCTTCTCCAGGACCGCCACGCGGGCCTTGGAATCTGAATCGCCGGTGCGGGCCGCCCGGCCGGCCTTGTCCAGCGCGCTCTCGGCGACGACCATGTCCGCG
>SLDM01000453.1 GCA_007125255.1 Phycisphaerales bacterium | reverse complement strand
TTATGAGTACCACTGCTTCCCGCCCGAGCTGCCGCACGTCTGCTGGATTCAGGATCACCTGCCGAACCTCGCGAAGCCGGAAGCGGGTCAGTCCGTCGGCAATCGGGATTTCGTACTCAACAAGAATGTCACGCTCTACGCGGACCGGTACGACTATCCGCCGGAACAGTCGATCAGTCTCGGCAAGTTGACCCGTCACGCGGTGCAGCCGGGACAGACCCTGACGGCGTGCAATGATGAGGTCACCTTCGTCTCCAACGCCTCCGCCCCGCCGGAGAAGCAGCTCGAGAAGATGCTCGAATCTCTCTCGCTGGAGCCGGAACTGCCTCCGCTTGTGCGCGAATACGGAGAGCATTTGATCAGGCTCTACGACGGGGGCGGGTCGCTTTCGACGCGGCACGAACTGATTCAGGACCTCAAGCCGTTCCTCGAAGAGCGAAGCCGGACCCGACTGCCGGACCCGCGACTTTTCGAGCTGGCCGACCGGATCTTCGAGCAGTTCAACAACCACTGTTATCGTCAGCAGGCATTGGGCTGGGTCGTCGAGGCGGCGGAGGAGCGGGGCCTCGAGATCGCGCTGTACGGGTACGGGTGGGAGGAGAATCCCCGGTTCGCCCGGTACGCGCGCGGTTACATCCGGTACGGAGAGCCGCTGGAAGAGGTGACCCGCCGATCCCGGTTCAATCTGCAGATCGTTCCCTACCTCTGCCTGCACCAGCGGCTGCTGGATGGGATCGCCGCCGGCGGATTATTCCTGATTCGCAGGCATCCCGTCGACCGGCTTCTGCCGGAGCTGCGCGCGTTCACCAACCGGCATATCGGGCGGGATGTGACCAGCGTGGAAGAGGCGATGAATCGCGTCGATGCGGCGAAGCGGGAGGCGTTCGGTGAACTGCTCGACCGGTGTGCGTGCATCGGAATCAACGGTGATGTGATTCGGCGCATGCGCGACCACGAGACGGGTCTGCTGCTTCCACCGGAAGGTGAGGAGATCCTGCCCCACTTCGGTGAGGTCTCCTTCACCTGCCCTGAATCGTTGCGGAAACACATGGATGCTTTCGGGGAGGATGCGGATCGGCGGCGCGAGGTCATCGAGGCGCAGGCGACGTACATCCATGACCGCTTCGGTTACACCGCCGGCGTGCGCCGCGTCTGCGGCGCGATCCACGAGCGGTTGCGGGAGCTCGCCGCTCGTGAGGAAGAATCTCCTGTCGGCAGCACGTGAGACCCCATGCAGATCAGTTACATCATCGTGACCCGCAACCGGCGGGAGACGCTCCTCCGCACGCTCGAGCACCTGCGCGCCAACACCCCGCTGCCGGAGGGTAAATGGGAAGTCTGGGTGGTGGACAATGCATCCACCGACGGCACCGCCGAAGCGCTCCGGTCCCAGGTGCCCTGGGTCAGATTGATCGAGCGGCCGGGGAACGAGGGCGTCGGCGCCCGTTCCCACGCCTTTCCGCGCGCTGCCGGCCGCTACGTCTTTCTCCTCGATGATGACAGCTACCCGGTCGGCGATACGGTTACGCGGTCGATGGCGCACCTCAGCGCGAATCCGCAGGTCGGTTCCCTGACCGGTCGCGTCATCCTTCCGGGCGGGCAGGAGGAGGCGTGCGCGCTGCCCGGAGTCCTGATCAGTTGCGCAACGTGTCTGCCCCGTTCGGTCATCCGGCGCGTCGGACCATTCCGTCCGGAGTTCTTCCGAAAGGCGGGCGAATATGACTACAGCTTCCGCATCTGGCGGGCCGGCTACCGGGTCGAGCGGTGTGAAGCGGCGGTGTACCGGCACGACAAGGTCATGACCGGCCGGAGCGTGGCGCTCTCCCATCGCATGGACCTGCGCAACAACCTCATCCTGGCCCATCGATTCCTGCCGCAACCGCTGCGCGGGGCGTACACGGCGGACTGGTCGATTCGGTACCGCGCCCTGGCGCGGCATGCGGGCGTTCCGCGGGCGGCGCGCCGGGCCCGGGTGGAAGCGGCGCTCTGGGGCTGGCGCGAACGAATGGTGGGCCGGGAGTTGCTCGAACCGGAGCACATCGAGTCGATATTCCAGCTCAACAGGCAGGCGGAGCTGATTCGCCAATGGGCCGTAACGCACGCCGTCCGGCGGGCGGTGATCGCGGGTTTCAGCAAGAACCTCTACGCGACCTGGCGGGGGTGCCGGGAAGCGGGGGTGGCCGTCTCCGCGCTCGCCGATGACCACGAGGCGTATCAAGGAATGAGCTACCGCGGCGTCCCGGTTCGCCCGACCGTCGAGGCGATCGCGGAGGGGCCCGACGGGGTCATCCTCTCGAATATCAATCCCGCGCAGATCGACCGGGCCGAATCGGCGATCCGGGTGCACTGTCAACGGCCGATCCTGCGGTTGTGGACGCCCGGGAAGACGGAAGCCGGTCCGTCAGAGTCCGGTTCGTCAGAATCCGGCGGGCACCTGTCGGCCGTCGCGTGAGTAACGAAGTGAGGACGTGACGGAGTAGCGGAGGGAGGGGCGATGGCGATGAGGCTCTTGAACCATACAGTCTCGCGAAATGACGGAGTGACGGCACCGAGGCGAGGAATCCCTTGGACGTGGCTCATCGGGAAGTTTCGATTCCGAATCCTCAAATCTGGGATCTCAAACTTCAGATCTCAAATTTCAGATCTGAAATCTGAAATCTCAGATTCGACTTCGCGCCCCCTGCGTCCCCACCTCTCGCGAAAATGAGATATCCGCCGTCACTGCACCGCTCGATGCCTTGATGCCTCGGTGCCTCGGTGCCTTCCCCCCTCACTCCGTCACTTCGTCACGTTCCCTTCGTCACGTTCCCACCGTCCCTGCATGCTTCGCCCTTCGGGACGAAGCATGGCACCCGCTCTACCCACCCGACTTGCTTCCCCTTCGTCACTCCGTCACTTTCCCTCCCTCATGCGCGGGAGAGACGCGGACCAGACCGGGTTGCGGGCTCACCAGGCCTCCGAAACCCGACCGGCGTCGCGCGTCGAACCGCTCATGGTCCTGCCGGTTTCCGCCTCCGAAATCCTTCTCGTAATCGACCTCGAGCAGGACCGCCGACTCGCAGTAGGCGAAGCGGTTCGTCGCGCGGGCGAGTTCCGCCAGTTCGTAGTCGGCGGCGTGCGCGCGGTACTCCGGCCAGAAGATGCCGCGACCGTAGAGGCTGCGGGTCCAGGCGGGGTCGACCAGGCCGAAGCCCGCAATGGCGCCCCGCCACTTCCCGTCGTTGAACGCCACCAGGCCGGCGTTTTTTTCGCCCATCACCCGCACCGCTTCGCGGAGCCAGCGGCGCGAGGGGAAGGCATCCTGGGCGACGTAGACCAGGGTGCGGCACACCACCCGGTCGGCGATCTCGTTGACCGTGCGAATGAAGCCGAGCGCGGCGTCATCCTCCGCGATCAGACACGTGCACGGTGAACCGGCGCGGTGAAGCAGGACCCGGGCGCTCCGGCGGGCGGCAAAAAGGTCCGTCGCCGGCATGACGATCAGCGTCTGCGCTTCATCGCAGAGATCCGGTTCCAGACGATCGAGTGCGCTGGTCTGAACGACGTGGAGGGGCAGCGTCGCGCCGGCGGCGCTCGGCGCAGTTCCTTGCCCGACCAGTCCCGCCCCCTGAAGCTTCTCGGCGATGTTCATCTTCATCCGGGCGAGAATCCGGTGCACGACGTGGCGATCGCTCGCGTGGTTGCCGGGGCCGTGCGGCGCCCGGTACCGGCCGCCCACCCGGGTGAGCAGATCGTCCACCAGCGCCAGCGCCTCCGGGTCGTCCGGAACAAAGGGACGCCAGCCCGCTACCGCGCCATTCTCCCGCTGCACGCCCGCGAACTCATGATCAATGATGCGAATCTGACGGGTGCGGCGGTCGACAAGGATGTTCTGCGGCTTGAGATCATTGTGCACGAGCCCCTCGCGGCGCAGGTGTTCGAGAAACGCATCCAGCTGGGCGGTGACGCGCTCGAGCAGTTCATGGCCGTACCGGCCCTCATCCAGGATCTCTTCGAGCGATGCCCCGTGAACCCGCTCGGTGATCAGGTGCCACCGTCCGTCCACCATGCCCGACCAGATATGCAGCGAGACGAGATCGGGCCAGGCGTTGAAGCGGTCGGTCATCGCCGCTTCATGCTCGACAAATCGGTCGTAGAGCGGATGATCCGGATGGGCGGTCTTGATGACGACCG
>SLDM01000201.1 GCA_007125255.1 Phycisphaerales bacterium | reverse complement strand
TCGCCAAGCAGCGCCGACGCGGCAATGCGGAGGCGGAAAGCCGGCTGGTCGAGCGCATCGCCTCGCTCGATTCGGCCCGGATCGGCCCGCTTTCGCTGGCGCTGAGCCAGTTCTTCGATCTCGCGAACCTGGCGGAGGATCGCCATCGCGTCCGCGTGTTGCGTCAGCGGGAGCGGGACCGCTCCCCCGCGCCGCGCGGGGAGTCCATTGCCGCCGCCATCGATCAACTGGCGCAGGAGGGGGTCTCCGCCGCCGACCTGCAACACCACCTCGATCGACTCGACATCGAACTGGTCTTCACGGCCCACCCGACCGAAGCGCGGCGCAAGTCGATTCGCGAGAAAGTCCGTGATCTTCGGGACCATCTGCAGCAGCTCGATGAACCGGATCTTCTTCCGCGCGAAAAGCGGCGGCTGTTTGAACGCGCGCACGCGGATCTCACCGCATTGTGGCAGACCGAACCCTTTCGCGAACGCCGGCCGACGGTTCTGGAGGAAGTTGAACGAGGTCTCTTCTTCATGCGCACCCTGTGGGAGGTCACCCCCCGGCTCTACCGCGAGTTGTCCGAGGCGCTTGCCGAGTCGTACCCGGACCATCCCTGGCAGATTCCGGTCTTTCTTCGCTTCGGTTCGTGGATCGGCGGCGACCGGGATGGCAACCCGTTCGTGACCAGTGAGATCACGCAGGAGTCCCTGCACCGCCTTCGGCGAACCGCGCTCACCTGGCACCACGAGGCGTGCCGGCGCGTCCGCCGCAGCCTCAGCATCTCCCAGCGCAAGTCGCCGATCGCCGCGGCCATGCTCGATCGGTTGAACGTCGCGCAGGACCAATGGCCTCAGCTCGTATCGCTGCTCGAACCGATCGCGCCGTCCGAACCCTACCGCCGGTGGCTCCGCATCGTGCAGTAGTGGCTGGAACAGACGCAGGCCACCCGACCGTTCTCCGAGCCGCCGGAAGGTGCCTACACCGATCACCGTGAGCTTCTGGATGATCTCCTGATCGTGCGGAACAGTCTGCACGAAGCCCCCGGCGGCGATGCGGTCGCTTCGCTCCTTGACGACTGGATCTGCCAGACGCGGGTGTTCGGCTTTCACCTGGCGCGGCTGGACGTGCGGCAGGAATCGACGTGGTACCGGGGAGTGCTGGAAGAGATCCTGCGCGTCAAGGGCCTCTGCCCCGACTACGCCGATCTCGATGAAGCGAGGCGGTGCGAAGTACTTCTGGAGACGATCGGTCTGGACGATGCCCTCGATCGGAACGATTGGAGTGAGCAGACGGCGGAAACGCTGAGCCTCTTTCGACTCCTCGCAGATTCCGTCCGCCTGAACGGCCCGGAATCTCTCGGCGGTCACGTGATCAGCATGACCCACCAGCCGAGCGATGTGCTGGCGGTGCTCTGGTTCACCACCTGGGCGGCGAAGCGTGCGGAACTACCCGACAACCGGCTCCCCATGCCGATCATTCCGCTCTTCGAAACGGTTGATGATCTGAAGCGCGCCCCGGACGTGCTGGAACGCATGTTGAACGACACGGCATACCGCGCGCACGTTGATCACGACCAGGCGCGGCAGACGGTCATGATCGGCTACTCCGACAGCACCAAGGATGGCGGCTACCTCGCGGCGTGCTGGAACATTCAGCTCGCACAGGTGGCGCTCCATGAAGTGGCCGACCGGCACGGTGTGCGGCTGACGTTCTTCCACGGCCGGGGTGGATCGCTCGGACGAGGCGGCGGTCCGGCCGCGCGCAGCATTCTCTCCCTTCCGCCGCGTACCGTCGACGGTGCGATCCGCATGACCGAGCAGGGAGAGGTGCTTACCCAGCGCTACGACGATCCGCAGGTCGCCGCTCGTCACCTGGAACAGGTCACCTGGGCGATGCTGCTGTTGACAACGTCCGATGGCGGTACCGCGCAGCCGGATTGGATCGACGCCATGCAGTGGCTTGCGGACCGTGCCCACGGAACGTACCGCACACTGGTCGACCATCCCGGCTTTCTCGAGTATTTCGAGTTCGCCAGTCCCATCGAGGAGATCGAACAGCTTCCGATCGGATCGCGCCCCTCGCGGCGGGGGGGAAAGCGGCGCGGACTGGGTGACCTGCGCGCGATCCCGTGGGTCTTTTCGTGGACGCAGAATCGACATCTCCTGCCGGCGTGGTACGGCCTCGGCAGCGCGCTGCGGGCATTCCGGGATGAACGCGATCCGGAGATGGATCTGCTGCGCACGATGTACCGAGACTGGCGTTTCTTCAACGCGACGATCAGCAACGCGGTCCTCGCGCTGGCCAAGGCGGACATGGGGATCGCCGAACTCTACGCGCAGCTCGTTCCCGAACCGGACGCGCGCGACTCCGTGTGGTCGTTGATTCGGGATGAACACGCGTGCAGCACGAAGTGCGTGCAGCAATTGCTTCAGGTCGACCACCTGCTTGATGAAACGCCATGGCTGCGCCGCTCAATCGAAGTGCGCAACCCGTACGTCGATCCGTTGAACCTGATTCAGATCGAACTCTTCCGTCGCAAACGTGCCGCGGGCGAAGACGCCGCGACAGAAGAACTGCGACCACTGCTGCGCCAGAGCATTCAGGGGATCGCCGCCGGTCTGCGCACAACCGGGTAGCCGCGGTTGATCAAAGGAGGTTCGACGGCGATCGTCTTGAGGATTGTTTCGCACCGCATGATTCGATACACTCCACGTACTTCAGTGGGTCCCTGTATCGCAATCCGGTCACCAGTTCAGCCGATGCTACAGTTCCAGGGATTTTTCGGTACAGCAGAGGTGTGAGGGAACTCCGGCGGCTGATGGCGGATCGAGATGAATCATCACGAGGCAAGCGGACCTGGCGGTCGTACCGGCAACGGCATCGGCAGCGAAGTCACGCGCAAGCTCACGCGGAGGCGAAGAATCATCAGATTCCTCCGCTGCTCGAGCACCCGCACGTTCCGCAGGATCCCCCGGACACCGTCGAGACCCAGGACGATCTGCTCTCGCTCTGCGCCAGCTTGCGCGACGCCGGCCGGTTCGCCTACGACAGCGAGTTCATCGGTGAGGAGACGTACTACCCCAAGTTCTGCGTCATCCAGGTGGCGACCGTCGAACGGGTCACGCTGATCGATACGCTCAAGGACATGGACCTGACGCCATTCTGGGAGGTCATTGCCGACGAGAAGGTCGAAACGCTGGTTCACGCCGGCCAGCAGGACCTGGAGCCGGTCTACCGTGAACTGGAGCGACCGCCACAGAACGTCTTCGACACGCAGGTTGCCGCCGCGTTCATCGGGCTCGGCTATCCCACCGCGCTCAACAAGATCGTCAAGGCGCTGCTCAAGGCCGATCTCGGTCCGGGGCTGAAGTTCAGTCAGTGGGATGACCGTCCGCTCTCGGATGTTCAGAAACATTACGCCGCCAACGATGTACGGTATCTGCCGCTCATGCACGAGCGTCTCCGGGAACAACTCGATGCGCGCGGCCGAACGGAGTGGGCCCGGCAGGAGAATGCGCTGCTCGCCGATCCCGCAACCTACCAGGTCACGCCTGCCGGCCAGCGTCTGCGCATGCGCGGAGCCGGGATGCTTGACCCGCTCCGCCGCGCCCGGCTGGAAGCGCTTGTTCAGTGGCGGGATCGGGCGGCGCGGGAGTTCGACGTGCCGCCGCGATCACTGGTCAAGGACGCCCTGCTCCTGGAACTCACCCGCCTCGATCCGATCACCATTGAATCGCTGCGGCGCGTCCGTGGTCTGCCGCGACCGGTCAAGGGTCGGCTGGGCGAGGACATTCTTCAGTCGCTGCTGGAAGCCAGACCCGAGGTGGAACCCCGGGAGGAGGGATCGCGCCGACTCAGTCGGCGCGAGATCGACCTCGTGCGGGAACACGCCGATCAGATCTGGCAGCGGGTCCGGGCGCGATGCCAGCAAGCGGATGTCGACCCGGCCATCGTCGCCAGCAAGCGAGAGCTCGTTCACCTGGTCCGCCGGTACCGCGAGCGGGACCACTGGCGGGAGCGGCTCGGCGAGTCACGTCTCGGCCGGGGGTGGCGCCGGGAGATGCTGGGCGAGGTCCTCAAGGATCCGCCGCCGGCATACTGAACCCGAATCGGCGGCAGCGCCCGCGCGGATCCTGAGTTCTTTCACCCGGCAGCGGAAAGAATCGAGGCCCCCCAATCCGGTACGAACGGGGGGGCCTCGATTC
>SLDM01000157.1 GCA_007125255.1 Phycisphaerales bacterium | reverse complement strand
GTCTGCGCAGAGTGATCGTTTCATCTGTGAACCATTTGTCACCCAAACGACAGGAGGCAAGACATGTCCAGGAAAGCTCTCTCAACGTCACTACTCTCATTGATCGCCCTCGCGATGGTGGTGGGCATCACGTTCGCGCAATCACCGCGTACAGCCCCGTCAACGGAACGCGAACAAGCTTCGGAGGGCTCACCGAAGGTGATGGCTGTGTACTTCCATGCCGACTGGTGCGGCTACTGCAAGCAATTAGGCGAGAAGTACGTTGACCTGCGGAACAAGTTTGATGACAAGCCCGTGCTGTACGTGAAACTCGATCAAACCACCACGTCGGATCGTCGGCAGGCCAAGTACATGGCCCATGCTCTCGGAATGGACAGCGCCTGGACGGAGCACGGCAACAAGACCGGCTTCATCCTCTACGTCGATGGCCAGACCCGCCGCGTGCTCGGCCGCGTCACACACGACAAATCCATGGGCGAGATCGGCAGCGAGCTTGAGAAGGCCCTTCGCGACGCGTCGTGAGGTGAACGCGATTCCGACCGATTCAATCGACAGGTTGTGACCGGCCCGGGCTCTTGAACTTCTTCGTTCGCCCGGGCCGGTCGATTCCACTTCCGTTTTCACAGCGTTTCCATCAATTGGGCGGCGCTGCACCGATCGCGCAGGATATGTCCTTAAGCACGAACAAAATACGAACGGTGGTTCACAAGACATGGATCATTGACGCAACTGAACAGTACCGTGGTCGGCGAGTTGGAACGCGCTCATGATCGAGGCGCTGGCCTACGCCGGTCGGCATCTGAACGACTCTCGCTACGTTCAGGCGGCTGTCACGGCAGCGGACGGCGTCTTCGAACTGCTCGGACCGGACGTGTCAGATAGCGGCCATCTCCTGCGCGTCCATCGGAACGGTCGCGCTCGCCATGCGGGGTATCTCGATGACTTTGCGTACATGACGCTCGCCCTGCTCGAATTACACGAAACGACGCAAGATGCTCGCTGGCTGACAACGGCCGGAACATTGGCGGATGAGATGATCGAGCGTTTTGAAGACCGCGATAGCGGCGCCTTCTTTTTCAGCGCGGAGCATCATGATGAACTCATCATGCGATCAAAGGGGTTGACCGGCGGCGGGAACCTGCCGAGCGGTAACGGCGTCGCCGTCCGCGTGTAATACTCCCCAAAAACTGGGCGCGCGGTTAAGGTGGATTCGCATCCCTGACAGGAGACGTTCGCCGCCAAGATCTGGTATCTCGTTCCGGTTCACGTCAATCCCGATGCCGAAACGGGCGAGAACACCTTGGCAATCGAAGTTGTGACACAGGCGTGCGATCATCAGCGCTGTCTCCCGCCGCGCACGCAGACCCTCTCGATCAACATTGACCTCACGGCTGAGCCGGCCGATCAGCAGATGCGCCACGCTGCCCTCTTCCGCGCGCTACGATCACCATGATGCGACTGAACCTGAAGCCAATCATGACGAGTCTCTTCTGCCTCGCCCTTGCCGCGCATGCAGTGGCGGCAGATCACGAAGAGGATGGGCGTGATCCCGGCGCGGCTGCGACGATCGAGACCCTCCCCGATCATCGCGGTGGACAGGAATCCATCGGCAGGCCGTGGACGAGTCCGGATTTCGATCGCTTCGTGGTTCCTGACGACCCATCGGGTGAGAGCGCGGAAGAAGCCTCGCCGCGCGATGACACGCCGCCGGTCACGCTCTATCGCTGGTGGACCAACGGCTGCCCATTTTGCGAATCATCGCTGCCGGCTATCGACAGCTGGCGCGAGCAGTTTGGCCCGCAGGGACTGCGCATCGTTGCCGTTTATCATCCCAAGCCGCCGCGCGATGTGTCGGATGCGCTCGTGCGCGATGCTGCCCGCACGATGGGCTATCACGGCGAGATCGCCATCGACGCCGACTGGTCGACCTTCCACGAGCTGACGCGCGAGTGGAACAACCGCCGCGCCACGAGCGTGTCGTTTCTCGTCGATCACGAAGGCGTCATTCAATTTGTCCACCCCGGCCCGGACTTTTACCCGCGGATAACGGACGGCGAGGACGGAGAGTCGGATGCACTGCGCACGCGCCAACATCGCGATCACGCCCTGCTCGAAGCCGCCATCACCACGCTGCTCGACCAGCGTCGCCAGGCAGTGGCCGCTGAGAAGGATTGATCGCATCCCGCTGTAAGAAATCAGGCGTGACCGCGACTCATGATCCGCGTAATGAACTTGTTTCGCGGGAAGGCGCTGACATGTCCGACTCCACCTCACCGCACTCGAACGAGCACTCCATGACCTGTATGGAGATCTGGGGCGGAAACGAGGCGTTCAACAATGCCGTTTCCGTGCCGGGAATTGATGCCTGGATCTACAGCCGGCCGCATGGCGCAGGCGAGCGGGGCGGTGATGTCCACTATGTCTCGATGTGCGGATGCGGGGAGATCGGCCGCTTCTTCCTCGCCGACCTCTCCGGCCACGGCCAGAGCGCCAGCCAGCCCGCTGCCGATGTTCGCCGGCTGATGCGCAGATACATTAATACGCTCGATCAGACCGACTTTGTCCGTGCGCTCAACGATCGCATGATGGAATGGAATCGGCAGGGCCAGTTCGCCACGACGCTGCTCTCAACCTACTTCGCGCCCACGAAACAGATGCTGATCTGCAACGCCGGCCACCCCGCCCCGCTCTGGTATCGCGCTGCAACCCGGGAGTGGCGCTGGCTGCAGCCGGAATCATCCGGCCAGTCCGTCGCGGCGGACAATCTGCCCGTAGGCATCGTTGAGGGAACGGAGTACATCCAATTCGCCGTAGAACTGAAAAGGGACGATCGTGTGCTGATCTACAGCGATTCGCTCTACGAAAGTCGTGATCAGTCCGGCGAGCAGCTCGGTCGCGCCGGCCTGCTTGGGCTGATGAACGAACTGACGGGCCTGCCACCGGACGAACAGGCCCATACGCTCGTGGAGCGCATCATGACGCACCACGGCTCAGCCGATCTTGAAGATGACCTGACCATCATGCTGCTGCACCACCACGGCAAAGGGCAGATCGAACAGACCATCACCGACCGCATGCGCACGATGGGCCGCATGCTCGGCCTGCTGCCCTTTTAGTGAGCGATACTGTGTGTCGCTGCAGGCGAGCGATGTCACGGTGTCCGTGCTGCGGCCTTCATCCATCGCAGCGCAGAAAGAGCTATGACCACTACCGCTGCACGGCTTCGCGCAGGCGCTGTTTGATCCGCTCGCAGGATTCTTCGGAGAGAACGTCGCTGACCGCCTGCTTGAACTGATCGTCGGTGATCTGATGGTGGAATCGCTGCTCGATGAGGCGATCGAGTTCCATGCTCTGCCGGCGGAAGGCCGAGCACGGCTTGCACATGGTCAGGTGAAACCAGAGCTTCAACCGCTCCCAGCGCGACAACGGCCGATCAAGCGACTGACACGTCAACTCGGCGGCTCTCTTGCAACTGATCATCATGCGGCTTGACCCCCATTCGATGCGGCGGCGCGCTTGCCGGTGGCATGGTTGTTTTTCGGGGGGGCATCCGAGGGCGGTTCCGGGGATGGAGGATCGCCGAACCATTTGTGCATGAGGCAGCGGCGCATCTGGGTGCGGGCGCGGAAGAGGATCACCCAGAGGTTGTTCACGGTGACGTCGAGGGCCTTGCTGATGATCGAGGTCTCCTCGTGTTCGATCACGCGCCGGGCGAATGCTTCACGTGCGCGCGGTGGGAGCGAATCGAGACACGTATCAAACGTCTCCCAGAATTCCTCTTTTTCGAGAAGCGAATCGGGGTTGACCGCGGTCGGGTCGGGCGGCTTGCGCCAACTGCCGCGATCATCAAAGAAGTCAGCAAGCCAGTCGACGGACGAATCGTCGGTGATCTTCGCCATGCCGCGGCTGCGGGATCGAATGTGGTCCATGATCTTGTGGCGGAGAATGCCGATGAGCCAGGTTTGCTCCGCGGAATAGCCCTCGAACGTCTCCTGCGATTTGAGGGCGGCCAGCAGAGTCTCCTGCACAAGATCTTCCGCGACGTCCTGCTTGCGCACGCGCACGATGGCGTAGCGGTAAAGCACATCGCCGTAACGATCGACCCACGTGGCGGGGTCGGCATTGGGTGTTCCGGCAGAGGCGGGGGTTGGGGAGTTCGCAGTCATCGGGACGACAACGGTTCGGGAACGGTTCAAACACTCCATCGAGCG
>SLDM01000495.1 GCA_007125255.1 Phycisphaerales bacterium | reverse complement strand
TCGCCCTGCAGTTCCCGGCGTGCCTCCAGCAGCGGCCCCATCAATGAGACCGCCTCGGCATGTTTCTGACGAAGCAGCAGAAGTTCGCAGAGTTCGTTCAGGGAGACGATGGTCTGCAGATGAACCGGACCGAAGCCGGCGTGGTGGCCTTCGTACGCTTCGCGAAAGAGGTCCTCCGCTTCGGCGAGCTCCCCGAGGTCCCGAAGACACCGCGCCAGGGTGCGGATGCAGCGAAGCAGCCGCGGATCGGTCGGGTCGAGATCGACCCGTTGCCTCTGGACGGCGTCGCGCATGAGATCACGCCCTTCTTCATTCCGTCCCAGACGATTCAGGATCAACGCCAGGTTGTACGCGGCAAAGAGCGTGTCGGGATGCGCCGGTCCGGCGATCCGCTGGCCGATGTTCATCGCACGACGAAAGAACTGCTCTGCCTCCTCGTGCCGTCGTTGGCGAACCGTGATGTATCCCAGCGCCGTGAGGGCCGTTCTCGTAATGGTGTGATTTTCGCCAAGAACACGTTGGCACTTCTCGAGCGCGGCATGGAGAAGTGGATCTGCTTCGTCGAACCGATGCGACCACGCCAGCGTCTCGCCGAGATCCACCTTCGCCAGAATCGTCTGAAGGTGATCGTCACCCCGCGAGCGACTCAGAAGCGTGATGAGCCGGCGCGTCATCTCCAGGGATTCGTCGGTGCGCCCCTGGGCTCGGAGGACCCGTGAGAGATTGCGCAGCACGCTGAGACCGTGCGGAGCGGTTTCGGCCGACACGAGTTGATAGGCCGCGTCCGCCTCGCGCAGCAACCGCTCGGCTTCGGCATAGCGGCCCTGCAGAAAGAGGACATATCCGAGTTCGTTCCTTATCCACGGGGTGGTCGGGTAATCCTCGCCCAGCGCGACCGCGGCGGTTTCCAGAGCGTCCCGGAGAATGCCTTCAGCCTCTTCCCGTGCTCCCTGCATGCGCAGGGCTCGGGCGAGACCGGTGGCGGCCGACAACGTGTCCGAATGAGCATCCCCGAGGACCCGGCGCATCCCCGCCAGTGCGCTCCGCGCGGCGTCCTCAGAATCCGCAAACCGGTTCTGACGAAGCCGCAGGGACGCGTACTGGGCGATGGCACGCAGCGTTCGCGGATCATCATCGCCGTACAGTCGCCGCTTCAGCGCCACCGCTTCCCTCTGGGGTTCGATGGCGTCATCGAGCATGCCGAGCTGATTCATCGTGCCGACCATGCGCTGCAGGAGACGCGCCGTGGTCTCGGGTTGGTCGGCGAACTGCTCGTCGATGGTCCGGAGAGCGCGCTGGAAGATCGTGTCCTGCAGAGAACGTCGGGCAAGGTTGGTGAAGTTCACATCCGCCAGGGCGTGGTCGAGTTCCCGGATGGCATCCTCTCTCGCCCGGACATCCGGCTCGATCAGATCCAGCGCCTGGGTTCGTTCCTCGAAGAGCTGCCTGCGCAGCTCTGCTCCCATCCCCTCCAGATCGAGATCCGCGAACTGGCGGGCCTGGAAGTCAGAGACAATCTCGAGTTCATCGGCTCGTCGGGCCGCTTCGCGCTCCGCTTCGACGGCACGGTCGCGCTCGATCTGGATCAGTTGTCGCTGTTCTCGCTCCCGTTCCCGCGCGGCGGCCTCACGGAGGGCGAAGTTCAACGAGATGACGGTGGCACCGATGAGCATGAGCACCATGAAGGACGCACCCGCCACCGCCAGCCGATTCCGCTGCACAAAACGTTGTGTGCGGTAGCGGAGCGTATCCGGGCGGGCCACGATCGGCAGGGACCGACGCTCGTTGCGAATGTCCGCGGCCAACTGCTGGGTCGACGCGTAGCGGCGCTCCGGGTCTTTCCGCAGTGCGGTCATGATGATCGTGCCCAGATCGCCTCGAAGCAGGCGACGCAGACGCGGCGGATCAATGGAGCGCCGACGGCAGATCTCATCGACCGCTTGACCATGATGTGCGACGGTGGCGCTGGGGCGAGTCGGCTCATCGTCACAGATCGCCCTTTCCAGACCACGGGCATCGGTTGTCGAGACCGCGTAAGGCGAGCAGCCGGTCAGCAGCTCATACAGAATGACCCCCAGCGAATAGACATCGCTGGCGGTGGTCACGGATTCACCGCGGATCTGCTCGGGACTTGCGTAGGCGGGGGTCAATCGTCGTTCGATCGTCCGGGTGAGATCGGCCGCGTGCTCCGCGAAGGGATCCACCAGGCGCGCGAGGCCGAAGTCAAGGAGCTTCACCTGTCCTTCGTCGGTCACCAGAATGTTGCCCGGCTTGAGATCACGGTGCACGATCAGGTGACGGTGCGCTTCCTGGACGGCATCGCAGACCTGCAGGAAAAGCCGAAGGCGGGCATCGACGGAAAGTCGCCTCGCATCGCACCACTGGTCGAGGCGCTCGCCGCGGATGTACTCCATCACCAGGTAGGGCTGACCGTCCCGGGTCGTGCCACCGTCGAGGAGGCGGGCAGTATTCGGATGGGTGAGGTTGGCCAGCAGTTGTCTTTCGAGCGTGAACCGCCGAATCGAATCTTCGCTCAGGAGTCCGCGACGAATGATCTTGATCGCCACCGACATTTCAAAGGTCTGGTCATTCCGGCGGCCGAGGTAGACATCGCCCATTCCCCCGGTGCCGATCCGCTGCTCGATCACGTAGGGACCGATTGAGCGGCCCCGCAGGGGGTCGGCAAAATGCGAGATCTCCGGCTGTTCCTGCAGGACGGGTTGATCGAGGAATGAACCGGCACGATCGTGAGCCGAGAGGAGCGACAGGATTTCCTGCCTCAGCCCCTCCCGTCCACGGCATTCGCGGGCGACGTACCGCGATCGCTCTTCACTCGGCCGGGCAAGCGCTTCGGAAAAGATGCGTTCGACTTCGCCTTCGATGTTTTCGCTCATGGGCCCTACACCCCGCACTGCTCATGGCTGAGCGATCGAAAGAGCCAGGCTCGCGCGAACTGCCAGTATCGCTCCACACTGCGTTCGGTGACACCGAGAACTTCAGCGCATTCGTCGGCGGTCAATCCGCCGAAGAAGCGCATCTCGACCACACGCGCCTTGTCAGGATGCTGCGCGGCCAATCGATTCATCGCTTCATGCAACCAGATGAGGTCCGTCGCCCGGGGGTGGTCCCGGGAATAGTCAAGGACGAGCTCATGATCGAGTGAGAGTCGGGGCAACGAACCGCCGCGCTTCTGGGCGCCGCGGGCCCGGGCGGCATCGACCAGGATCCGCCGAATGGCCATGGATGCGACGGCCATGAAATGAGCGCGATCTTTCCACTGGGTCCTCTGCTGATTGATCAGCCGGAGATACGCCTCGTGCACCAGCGCGGTGGCCTGAAGGGTGTGATCGGTTCGCTCGTCCTTGAGGTGGTGCTCTGCCAGCCGCCGCAGCTCGTCGTAAACCAGCGGCATCAACAGGTCGACCGCCGTTCGATCTCCGTTGCTCGCGCGCCGGAGTAACTCGGTCACATCGGAGGGGCTTGGCATGGCGGAACATCCATGAGTTCGCAAGGTGTCAGGCTCCGGACGCCTCCCGTGCGGGCAGGCGGCGAGACCCACTCTGAATTTCCCAGTATACGACGCGTTCGGCAGCGCCCAAACAAAAGTTGGTGCGGTTCCGACGGGCCTGCACAGGAAGCCCGTTTCCGGCCTGCTTCCGCGGGTGCCGGTTCCGCTTCCGAGAAAAGTCTGTTGATGCCGTGTCGGGTTTGGCGGTGACTTTCCGCGGAGTGGGCGTGGACGAAGCGGCTTGTGGAGCCGCTGACCGAGGCAACCACGAAACAGTTCAGAAACAGGAGGATCACTATGTCGTGGCAGCAAACCTTATTTTCGGGAGTGACCGTAGCGATCGTCGTTGCGGCCGCAACCGCCACCACCCGGGCGGAGGCCGGCATCAGCGAGATGTTCACCTACCAGGGCCAGTTGAGAGAGAACGGCGAGCCGGTGAGTGGACCGGTCAACCTGAGCTTCATCCTGCACACCGACGAGACGGCTTCGGCGCAGGTCGGCCCGACGCTCAACCTCTTTGATTTCACGGGCTTCGACGAGCAGGGCCGGTTTACCGTCGACCTGGATTACGGGCCGGGCGTTCTGACCGGCCAACCGCTCTGGCTGGAGGTGTGGGTCAACGGAGCGCCGCTCGCGCCGCGGCAGCCGATCACGGCGGCACCCTACGCTGCCTTCGCGCTGAATGGCGTCGAGGGGCCGGAAGG
>SLDM01000066.1 GCA_007125255.1 Phycisphaerales bacterium | reverse complement strand
TGACCGGGACCCGTTGTCGGTACGGTTCGAACTGTTGGAAACTCTTCCACATCGAGCCATGATTCCGGCAATTTTTGCATATTCCTATATAATTCACACCATAATATCGTATATTCAATGATCATCGGTTCTTAATTGTGGTAGTTTTTCCGTAATCGGTCGCCTGAGGCGTGATCACACAAGGTGCAGTTTCAAGGCCCACGTGGAGCTTGGCATGACGACCATCAACCGAATGAGGAAAGTCGGCGCATCTGTACTGCTGGCGGCAGCGGTCGCCATCACCACGGCGATGGTGGCTGACCAGAACCAATCCCCGGATGAGCTCACGCAGCGCGAAGCTCGCCTGCCGCTGGCCGACACGCTGGCCGAAACGGATCTCGTCGGGTTCGAGCCGATAGGCCCGGATCGCTTTCCGAACTATGTTCGCATGATGGGACTCTTGCCCGACGGGGGGCCGGCCATGGCCAACCTCGCCCGCAGCATCCTTTATGACGGGCATGTTGAACCCGAAATCAAGATGGCGATGGGACTGGCCATTTCACAGGAGACCAATGCCCGCTACACCGCGGCCCACATGCGGCGGCTGCTCGGCGCCAATGAGCGTGGGCGAAGCTTGCTTGAGGCGGTCGAGACGGGGTCGGGAGGCAAGGCCCTCTCCTCCCCTGCCGACCGTCTCGCCCTGGCTCAGGGCATCGCGCTCACACACGACGTCAACGGCCTCGACGATGCCCGGTTCGCCGAGCTGCGCTCCCACTACAACGAACGGCAGATCGTCGAGCTGACGCTCGTCGCCTGCTTCTTCAGCTACTTCAACCGCATGGTGGAGGCGATCAACATCCCCCTGGAGCCGTGGGCGCTGTCCTCGGCCGACGAGCGCATCGTCGCCGGTTCCTACGCGCCACCCTCCGCTCGAATCGGGTTATTGGAAAATGAGGAAGTCGCGATGATCGTCCAGCGGCTTGAACGGGACGCCCCCGGCGGCGCGGAGTCCGCATGGGATGGAGTCGAGATCGTCAACTCCGTTCGCGCCATGGCTCGGTCCAGCGATATACGCGCCGCTGCGGGAGACATTCACCGATCGCGGGGCGCTCGAGGTGCTGAACGTTACCGCGCGATTCAATTTCATGAATCGCTTCACGTCGGGGCTCGGCCTGCCGTCGGAACAGGTTTCGATCGACATCTACGACGCCGTAGAGACGGTACGCAAGGAGTAACACCACCTCTGCAGATCGTGCGGTGTCGGCGCTGCTTGAGCTTCGTCACACAATGAAATGTCGTTGCGTTGGCCGGCCGCCATGCGGTCTACGCATGTGGTGCGCGCGGAGTTCGCCACGCTGGTCGACATGGCGAACTGCCCTGAGACTTCACCTGCTCACGAGAAGACCGCCATGCTTTTCCGAATCGTGCTCCAGAAGATCCTGCCCCTCTTCGGCGTCCCGATCCTGACCATTCCGGCGATTGCCCATGAGCCGCCTCCCGTCATTCCCGACGAACTGCTGCGGAAAGTCACGCACACGGTTGCGCCGCCAGTCATCGACGGCGTGCTGGATGATGAGGTCTGGGAGAAGGCCGAGCCGATCACGAACTTCACGCAGGTGATCCCGGCTGAAGGCGCACCGCCGAGCGAGGTGACCGAGATGCGGCTCCTGTATGACAGCAGCTATCTCTACATTGCGTTTCGTTGCTTTGACAGCCAGCCGGATCAGATCGTCGCGGCTCAGATGCAGCGCGACATCAGCCTGAACACCGATGATCACCTGACGATCATCATCGACCCTTTCGATCGGGCGCGCAGCGGATACGAGTTTCAGATCAGCGCTGCCGGGGGCTTGCGCGACGGGCTGGTCGAGACGGATGCCCCCTCAAACTACGATTGGCGCGGCCTGTGGTCCGGCCAGGTCCACCGCGATGAGTACGGCTGGACAGCCGAGATCGCCATCCCGTTCAACACGATTTCATTTGATCGCAACGCCGTGAAATGGGGGTTCAACGTGCAGCGGTACATCCCCCGCACGAATGAAACCATTCGCTGGGCGTCGCCACTGCGAAACACTGAACTGACGCGGCTCTCGGCGGCCGGCGGCCTCGTGGGACTGGAGGAGCTCAACCAGGGGATCGGCCTGAAGTTCAAGCCATTCGTGCGGGCTGAGGCCGATCTGCATCGAGATTCCGTTGAACTCAAGCCGGGATTCGATCTGTTCTACTCGGTCAATCCCACGCTCACGCTCGCGCTGACGGTCAATACCGACTTCGCTGAGACCGAGGTTGACGATCTGGTGATCAACCTGACGCGATTTCCCACCTTCCTGCCTGAGAAGCGTGACTTCTTTCTGCAGGATGCGGGTGTGTTCGAGTTCGGCGGCATCGGACGCAGCCCCCTGCCGTTTTTCTCGCGACGGATCGGCATCGTCGGCGGTGAAGAACGGGATATCCTCGCTGGCGCCCGGCTGACCGGCCGACACGAATCACTGCGTTTCGGGCTGATGAATGTTCAAATGAAGCACGAGAGCGACATCGGCAGCAAGAACCTCACGGTCGCGCGCGGGGCCGTGGACGTGTTGGATGAGTCTTCCGTTGGGTTCATCTTCACCCACGGTGATCCTGCAACGCGCGGCGATAACACGCTTGGGGGCCTGGACTTCAACTACCTTCATCGAGATCCGGCGACCGGGAATCGCGTGACCGGCAATTTCTTCCTCATGGGCTCGCATACCAATCCCGCAACCGGTCCCGGCAGCAACACCGACCCCCTGGCCATCGGAGCGAGGATCGGCATGCCCAATGAACCATGGCGATGGCAACTCGGCTATCAGTACATCGGAGCAGATTTCAACCCGGCGTTGGGCTTTGTACAGCGCCGGGATCGACGGGTGTACGACAGTGAACTGGTGTATCGTTGGCGGCCGCGGGACTCCAGCCACTGGATCCGTCACGTGGATGTCGGCACGACCACCGAGACCTGGACGTTCTCCGACAATGATATTGAGCAGTCGACGGTCACACTGCCCGACCTGACGTTGCACACTCGCAACAACTGGCAGTACTACATCCGCACGTTCTACGACTACGAAAGACTCGTTCGCCCCTTCGAGATCGTACCCGATGTCTTTGTGGCTCCGGACCGCTATGACACGCTCGGCATCTTCGCCGGATTTCGCACGAATACCAGCAGGCCCATTGCGATGCGTTTCGAGGCCGGATATCGCGAGTTCTACACGGGACACCGCACTGATTTTCTCGCCCGACTTCGCCTCCGCCCCTCACGCCACTTCTTTGGTGGACTGGATTACGAACGGACCCACGTTGATCTCGGCCACGATCGGTTCACCATTCACGTGGTGCGTTCGCAGGCCAACATTCTCTTTACCCCCACGCTTTCGTGGAACAACATCGTGCAATGGGACAGCTTGTCGGAGAACTTCACCGTCAACAGCCGCATCCGCTGGGAGTTCCGGCCGGGACAGGAAGTGTTCCTCGTGTACAACGAAAACATGATCACCGAGGACAATCGGTTCCACTCGACCGACCGCCGAGCCATTGTCAAACTCGGCATGACCCTTGCGTTCTAGCGTCTCTCGGGCAGTTCCACGGGTTGACGCAAGCATGCGATGCCCCTCCCCCCCTACCCACTGTTGCAGACCGGCTGCCACCCCCCCGCCGCGATTGAGGCACGGGCGACGTCACGCGCTGCGTCATGCTTCCCGTGGCCACGCGCCTGAGGATAGTCTGCGCCGCATTGCGGGCATGGCAGGATCATCTGCGATCTCCCGGGCACATCGCGGCAGATCCAGGGCTGCCAGAACGCGATCTCGCCTGGTCATATCGCCTCACGATTCGACCCTTGCCGCTCATCAGGTTCCCGGTTGTGCGCAGGTCATGGCAACCGGTTGCGACCAGCACAGGCATGCAAGTCCGTGCACCTCGTGCTATCGTCAGAGGCATGTGTGGCCCGTATGCTTTGACAACCACGGCGGAGGTGCTCGCGCAGCTCTTGCCGGCGGCGATCACCTATGAACGGCGCTACCGCGACCGCAGCGCGCCGATGAGGTCGCGCAGAACCCCCACCGGTTTGCCGCCCGATCAGCGCCGCCCAAACCACTCCCGGCAAGAGCCCCACCATTGAGAGGGATCTGCACGATGAGATTGAGCCCGAACGAACTCGTCCAGCACCTGGGAAAGCCCGGTGCTGATTTCACCAGAGACGACATCATGCGCTTCTGCGAGGA
>SLDM01000377.1 GCA_007125255.1 Phycisphaerales bacterium | reverse complement strand
TCTTCATCACGCCCATTGCGTACAACTCCGGCTGGATGCCCGCGACCGTTCAGGCCCATCAGGCCGGCGGGTACAGTCTCACCGAATTCACGCGGCCGCTGGGGATCGGGCTGCTGCTCGGTGGCGCGATGCTGGGCATCATCTTCTCCTTCCCCGCCATCCGGGAAGCGATCAAGTCGATCGGCGCGGCGAGCAAGTTGAAATCGGGCAGCGATGAGCTCGGGCTGAAAACGATCGGCGTGTCGATCGTGCTCGGCCTGATCGTGCTCTTCATTGCCGCGGACATTGCCGGCAACACGCCGATCAATCCCGGCAACTGCCCCATCACGAACGAACCGATCGATCGGCAGGTCGATACCGCCGAGTACGGCGGGTACACGATCGGGTTTGCCACCGAAGATGCCGCGCTCATGTGGGAAATGGAGTGGTCCGATGAGCAGCGCACCGCGTTCATGGATTCCGAGTATGCCAAGCCGGGACTGCTCTCGCAGCTGAATCCGCACGTTCGGGCCGCGGTGATCGCGATCATCGGCGCGGTCTGGATCTGGTTTGCCGGGATCATCATCTCGCAGTGTGCGGGCATGACCGACTGGTCGCCGATCTCCGGGATGTCGCTGTTGACGATCGTGCTCGTCCTGATGCTTGCCGGCTCCGGCGCGGTGCTCGGGGCGGTCCTGCTCGGCGCCGCGTTATGTGTGGCGATCACCCTCGCCGCGGACATGATGGGCGATATGAAGACCGGCTACCTCGTCGGTTCGAAACCCAAGCGGCAGCAGTTCATTGAATTGTGCGTCGTCTGGATGGGGCCGATCATCGCCATGTTCGTCCTGTTCATTATCGTCGAGGCGAACCGCGTGACCTATGGCGTGGCGATCGGCCCGGAGGCGGACATGCCCGCGCCGCAGGCGTTCGCGCTGGAAGCGGTCATCACCGGCGTGCAGGGCGGCGAGATGCCGTACGCGCTGTACGGCTTCGGCGCGCTGCTCGGCGGATTGCTCGGACTCGGCGCGTTCTCCGGTCTGGGCGTGCTCGTCGGCATCTCGATGTTCCTGCCGTTCATGTTCATCGCGACCTACGGCATCGGATGCCTTGTCAACATGGCGGTGAAGAAGATCAAGGGCGCGGCGTGGGCCGAAGCGTGGGGCGTGCCGTTCGCGGCGGGACTGATCGTCGGCGACGCCATGCTCTCGCTGGCCATCAACCTCACCGTGCTGATCATGGAGTCCTGAGAAGATGAAACTCATCGGTTCACTGTTGGTTACCATCTCGCTGATCATCGGCGTACTTACCGCGACGACGGCGTACCTGGTACCGATTGATCGGATCAACCCGGATGAGGATGAGGTCGTCCTGCACGCCCCGGCCGGCTCGGTGGTGGATGAAGAAGATCCGACCGCGCTTCCGGAGCCGGTCCTGAGGCCCGGCACGATGGACGAGCCGCTGGTGCTGACCGAAGCGCATCTCGAAGAACTGCGCGATGCCGGCGCGACGCGCGTCCATGCGAAGGAGTTCTCGTTTCGTCACTGGCAGGAATGGTGGATCTTCCTGCTGGCCTGCATCGGCTTGACCGCCGGTTCGCTGATGGTGCGCACCGCCATGAAACGCGAGCTGACACAGGTCGCGCCGTCGCCGAGTGAACAACCGGTCGCCGCGCCGCGCGAACTGATTGAGAACGCCAGGAAGGACGCGCTCGATCTGCAGAATGAACTCTCCAAGATGACCGACCCCAGGGCCAAGCAGCAGCGCATCCTGTCCCAGGTGGAACGCATGCAGGAGCAGTCTTTCGATCCGTTCGTGCAGAGCCGGCCGAAACTGGTCAACGATTACGGTATGGCCGGCTACGCGCAGATCATGGACCGGTTTGCCGCGGCGGAACGCCAGTTCAACCGCGCGTGGTCAGCCGCCGCCGATCAGGTGCTCAAGGAGGCGGAAGTGTCCATCGCTCAGGGCATCTCGATTCTGGAGGAAACGCTGGATCGGCTTGCGCGGCAGGAAGCGTGAGAAGTACGCTCGACCGCCGGCGCGAATGATCTGGCGCGGAGGGCGACGGCCCGGAAAAGCGCGCGGGTTTCCGGTCTACTGTCTCGGGTTGGGGGTTCCGTGGTGCGCCGTGCGCCGGTCGGAGACGAGTTGCACCACCTTCTCGATCGCGTCGTCCAGTTGGTCGTTGACCACGAACGCGTCATAACACGCGCCGGTGCGCGCGAAGTGAATCTCCTGCTTGGCTTCCGAGAAACGCCGCTGGATGGCCTGCTCATCATCCCGGCCCCGGGCGCGCAGTCGACGCAGCAACTCTTCCTCGCTCGGCGGCAGGATGAAAACGCTGAACGCCTCCGGCATGGATGTCTTGACCTGTCGCGCTCCCTGCACGTCAATATCCAGAATGACGAGCTGACCTTCATCGAGCAGCCGCTCGACGGGCTCGCGCGGCGTTCCGTACCAGTGTTTGCCGAAAACCTGGGCGTACTCGAGGAATTCTCCGCGGTCGATCATGGCCTGAAACTCCTCCTCATCGTGAAAGAGGTAGTCCCGTCCATGGAGCTCCGCCGATGTTTTTGGGCGGGTGGTGGCGGAGACGCTGAATGCGCCGCCGAGCCGTTGCTCCAGCGCGTGGACGATCGTCGTTTTTCCGACGCCGGACGGCCCGGACATGACGACGAGCAGCCCACGATCTGATTCTTTGTCCTGCGCTGCATTCATGGTGCGAAGTGTATGCGATTCGGTTTCGCTTCGGGGTGGTTCCGCGTGTACACTTCGCGGGAGGGTGGATTCTTCGCAGGGCGATTGCGACCATGAGCACGCCGGAACCGACCACACCGCGGCCATCGACAGACCACCGCGCGCTGCAGCAGCGGATTACGCAGTTGGAGGCGACGGTTCGATCCCAGCGCAATGAAATCAAGTCGCTTCGGAAGAACCAGATCACCGAGGAGATCGAACGGCGGTGGCAACTGCTCGTCGAGCAGGTGCCGGCGATGATCTGGACGATGGATCGAGACCTCGTCTATACCTCATCCCACGGAGCGGGCCTCAAGCATCTCGGCCTGAAGCCGAACGAACTGGTCGGCGTACCCCTGCATGAGTACCTCGGCAACAGCCCGGAGGCAGGGCTGTATCTGAGGAATTTCAGGCGCGTTCTGCAGGGCGAGTGCATCTCGCTCACCTCAACCTGGCTGAACCGGGATTACCAGGTCATCTGCGAACCACTGCGGGATGAGCATCGTCAGATCACCGGCCTGGTCGGGATCGCGTTCGATATCACCGAGCAGAAGGTGCTTGAACGCAAGCTCACCCGGCGCGCTCAGTTCGAGCAGTTGATGATTCGCATCTCGAATCACTTCATTGATATGCCGGCGGCAGATCTCAATCAGGGCATCGACGAGGCGTTGGGAATGGTCGGCCAGTTCGTCGATGTGGATCGATCCTACGTGTTCCTCTACGACGAATCGACGGACACACTTTCCAATACGCACGAGTGGTGCCGCGAAGGCATTTCCGCTGAGCGTCATTCGATTCAGGGTGCGCCGGCCACGGACTTTGCCTGGTCGGTCACGCGGTTTCGGAACGGTGAAGCGGTCATCGTGAATGACGTGCAGTTGCTGCCTGAGGAAGCGGCCGGTGAAAGCCGTGCTGCGAACGAGCAGTTGATCCGGTCGTTTCTGGCGATTCCGCTTCAGTCGGCCGGACGTTTTCTGGGCTTCTGTGGTTTCGACATGGTCCGGGAGACCCGCGTCTGGTCCAAAGAGGTCATTCAGGACGCGGCAGCGCTCGCCGATGTCTTCGTGCACGCCCTGGAACGACGCCATAGTCAACTTCGAGAACAGGAACACGAACGATTTCTCAGCACCCTGCTCGGCAACGTGCCCGGGTGGGTGTACCGCGTCAACAATGATCCGGATTGGACGTTTCTGTTCGTCAGCGACGGCATCGAAACCGTCACGGGTGTTTCCGCCACCAGTTTTCTGACCAACGAATGTTCCTTTGGCGAGATGATTCATCCGGATGACCGCGAGAACGTCTGGAACGCCGCCCAGGAAGCCCTTGCGAATAAGGCTCCTTTCGAGCTCAAGTATCGTATTCGCGATGCTCATGGAGAAATCAAATGGCTCTGGGAACGAGGCCTGGGGGTTTTCGGTGAGAACGACGAGCTGAAGTACCTTGAAGGGTTCATTACCGACATCAGCCGGCAGCACCGGAACGAACTCGAACTTCAGAAGCGGGATCGCGAT
>SLDM01000520.1 GCA_007125255.1 Phycisphaerales bacterium | reverse complement strand
TTCAAGGATTACACCGCCGCGCGGCCGCCGGCGGGCATGCACCATTCCGGCGGCGACCATCTGCCCCCGTCGCCGCCGCCATCCCGCGGCGGACCGGGAGAGGGGGGGGCGGTTCCGTTCAATCCGGGCAGGGGCAGCGGCCCGGTCTCCGGCTTCCGTGACGGGGGCGGGCCCGACCTCGACGATGATGATCACCTGCCCGATTGAGCCCGCCGGGCTGAGGTCCGTCATGCGATGACATGCGATGGCATGCCGTGGCCGGCCGCAGGCGGCAACGGCGGGAGATGACAGATGAAGGAGCGATCCGCCCACGCCTTCTGCCGGAGCCGCTACGCGATTTCGCGGATCAACCCCCACGCGATGTAGATCAGGTAGATCGCGAGCAGGATGCCGCCTTCGCGCCGGACGACTTTAAGCCGGTTCGTGACGCACATGCGCCAGAGCAGCAGCGTGAACGCGAGCATCGCGAGAAGGTCCTGCAGCCCGTTGGCGGGAAGCGGGATCGGGGCGACGGTGCTGGTGATGCCGAGCACGAAGAGAATGTTGAAGATATTCGAGCCCACGATGTTGCCGATGGCCAGGTCGGCGTGACCGCGCCGCGCCGCCACGATGGTCGTGGTCAGTTCCGGAAGACTGGTCGCCACCGCCACGACCGTCATACCGATGACGGCGTTGCTCAGACCCAGCGATGAGGCGATCCGGACCGCCCCGACCTCGGTGAACTTGCCGCCGATCAGCAGGCAGGTCAGACCGATGAGAAAGAGAGCGACTGCGCCGGTCAGCGAGTGATCGCCCGCATCCCGGGTGGCGTCTTCGACCTCGCGCGAGATCGGATCAGAGCTCGGCGCCTTGCACGCGCGGTACCAGAGGTAGGTGATGACGAGAAACGCGATGGAGAGGGCGATGCCTTCGAGCGTGCTGAAGCCGAGCTGGAATCGCTCGCCATCGGAGCCGGTGACGCGGCCGATGGGAATGAAGACCAGCAGGATGGCGCCGATGGAGATACCGGTGAGCCACGGCAACTCGCTGCGGATGACGCGGCTGTGCACGCGCATGGGCATGATCAGCGCGCCGATCCCGACCACGAGACCGATGTTGGCGATGTTGGATCCGACGACGTTGCCGAAACCGAGGCCGGGATTCCCCCCGGTGGCGGCGATCAGGTTGACGACGAGTTCCGGGGCCGAGGTCCCCGCGGAGACGACGGTGAGCCCGATGATGATAGTGGAAATGCCCAGCCGCCGGGCGAGACTGACCGATCCGCTGACCAGCCGGTCGGCGCCCCAGAGCATCAGCGGAATACCGACCGCCAGCAGCAGCAGGGCAGGCAGGTCGTTCAGCCACGATTCAATTCTGATATGAAGGGCGGCCGCGATCAGGGACATGGGCGGCGATTGTAGTCCCGGGTCCGCCCGGTTGCCGATAGAGGGTCTTTTTCCCGTCCGGGTCGCGGTATCGCCGACTCCGGGCGCCCGGCCACCGCGCTACCGCAATGGCGGCGAAGGAAATAGACTGCCCGCTCCCCCGTTCGATGTCCTTTCGGGTGGAGCGGAAACCTTTACGAATCGAACCGGTTCCAATGTTCACTGTCCATGTCTGATTCCTCCGAGCAGCCCGACAAGTCCCAATTGCAGCAGCGTCTGGACCGGGCCGCCTCGGGCGACCAGATGGCCTGGCAGGAGATCGTGGAGGAGTACGGACCGCGGGTCTTCGGTCTGCTCCGGGCCCAGTGCGGCGATGTCGATCTTGCCGAGGAGATCGCTCAGTCCACCTTCTGCACGATCGCGAGCAAGATCGGCAGCTACACCGAGCTCGGCAAGTTCGAGGCGTGGCTCTTCCGGATCGCCATGAACCGCCTGCGCGATGAGATGAGGCGCCGGAAGCGGCAGGCGCGACCGGTCGAGGAAGCGTCCCTGGTCGGCATGGCCGGAGCCGATCCGGACGCCGCCGGCGACGAGCGGCCGGACGAAGATCAGCTTCGCAAGCTCCGCGAGGGCGTGGCCCGGCTCTCCGAGGCGGAGCAGAAGGTGCTCCATCTGCGGTACCAGTCGGAGTTGAGCTTCAAGCAGATCGCCGAGATCCTCGAGCAGCCGCTCGGAACGGTTCTGGCCCGTCAGCACCGCGCACTCAGGAAACTCGAGTCTTTTCTCGGACCGGAGCCGACCGGGGACGATTAGGCCGCTATCCGGCGCCGGAGAGAGGCAAAAAAGGGGGGATTCCGGCAATCTGTCCCGGGGGCGGGACGTTGGACGGGAAGACCTGAGGAGTTTCCTGCATGATCCAGTTTCCCGAACAGAATGCTCGCAGCGACCGCCCCGGTCCGCAGGGGGTTCCGCCTGACCGCGATGAGACCGCGCCGCTCCGCGATTCGGAGGGGAAACTCCGGCGGGAACTGCAGCGCGTGGATGAACTGCTCGCCCGCGAGGCCCGCCAGTCGCGTCGCCGCATGCCGAAGGAGATTCTGAACCGAATCGTCACGGCGTCGCGCGGGTATCTCACGACCGAAGCGGCGCCGGCGCCGCTTCCCTTCCAGCACGCGGCCCGGGCCCGCAACCGCAGTTCGGACCGCACCTCGGACCGCACCTCGGTTTGGGGACAGCTGGCCATGGCGGCCTCGATCGGACTCACCTTCCTCGTTGCCGGCTGGTTCGGACACTCCTCGTGGACCGGTCCGGCGGAAGACGTCGCGATGCACGAGTCGGCGGGCGATCGAAGTTCGTCGCCCGCGGTGGCCGAAGCCCGGCCGGAAACCGTAACCGCCGTGCGTTCAACCGGGTCGCTGGCCGAGGCGCTCGGCACCGGTTCGGAGTGGCTGTTCATCGGCTTTGACGATGATGAAGTCGGTGTACTTCTGGAAACCAAGGATCTTTCACTCGACGATGTCACCACTGAGCTGGCGGCGCTCGACTGGTATTCGAATCTCTGAGCGATCCGGTCGCCCGGGATACCCGTCGCGTCCGCGCCGGAGACGCGGCACGCCGATTCGTAACGGCGCGGCGCAACAGCGCGGAAGGACGAATGCACGATGAATCATCTCGCGAAAATCTCAGCGGTGCTCGGCGTGCTGGTAATGCTTCTGAGCGCGTCCATCAACGTGGAGTCAGCGCGGGAAGCCGCTCCGGCAGCCGGTTCGGAATCGGCCCCGGAATTGGCACGGGATGCCGCCCGGCCTGAACCGCGTACGCAGCAAGGCGCCGGGGGCGCCGGGAGCGTGGGGGACTTCGATGATTTTTTCGAGGACGAGTTCGATGAAACGTCGGGTGAGATCGTGCTTACGCCCGAGCAGATCGACGAGTTGATCGAGATCGCCGAGCAGATCGATCCGCGGCTGGCCCGGCGGCTTCAGCAGGCGTGCGATTCGGATCCCGCGGATTTTCAGCGCCTTCTCCGCCAGGCCGGGCGCCGGGTGATTGCCCTCGCGCAGCTCAAGGAGCAGGATCCGCGTCTCTACAGCTTCAAGCTGAAAGAGTGGCATACCGAGAGCGAAATCCAGTACCTCACCCGGCAGCTTGCCGCGGCGATTCGCGAAGAGGACATCAGCCGCCAGGCCCGGCTGGAAGCCGAGCTGGAGGACAAGATCCGCGTGCACTTCGTGGTGACGCTCGCCAGTCGCGGCGAGTATCTCCGCCGACTGAAGGAGCACGTGGAGCGACTGGAACGTGAGCTGAACGAGGATGGCGCCAACTTTGCCGAGACGGTCGCCAGAATGCTCGAGGACACGCGGCAGCAGGCGGAATCCCTCGCCCGCGGTGAGCGTGCCTCCCGTTCGCGGCGCTGATACCCGCGGCCGATGGATCCGATCACCACTCGCGCCCGGCGCACGCCGCATTGAACCCGGCGCGCGCCACATTCGACCCTTTCGCTGCGTTCGGCCGATAGACTCCGGCAGAGCGCATGCCTGAAGCCGCTTCCCAATCCGCATGGCGAGTTCCCCGGTCGATCTTCGCCCGTCGCCGTTTCGGCATCGGTATGGCCGGCGCGATCACACTGGTCCTGATGGCGCTGCTCTGTTTCGGGTCGCTGCCGTGGACGCTGGCGACGCTTCCGGCAGCGGCCGCGTCGGACGACGCCGCACCCACCGGCACCCCGCCGCGCCGATTCGCCGCCACCCACCTCGAAGGCGCCTTGCTCCCGCCGATCTGGGCCGTTCATACCGAAGACGAACGGGACCGACGCCTTCAGGCGGAGAGAACCGGTGCGAACCTGCCGCGGTATCTGCTCGGCAGCGATCAAC
>SLDM01000060.1 GCA_007125255.1 Phycisphaerales bacterium | reverse complement strand
AGGGAGGCTTGAACATGCAGGAAGAAATCCCGTCGTCCCCGGTCGGGGGAGCCCCGGTCTGGCTGCAGGGCCTGATCATCGTCGGCAGCATGATCCTTTCAATCATCCTGCTCTGCGCGGTGGCGTGGGTCATCAATCCCGCCGCCGCCCCGGACGTCGTGGGTCTGCTGCGTCTGGTCACGGTGGGGTTGACCATCGGCACGTCCGCCGGCGCGTTCCTGCTGGGCAGCGTGCTGCGCGAGACGACCCGGTCCCGGGTCCGGGAGGGTGTTCTGTCAGAGGAAGGGGTTGGCGCCAAGTACCTCGCCCGTCTGGTGACCATGGCGGCACTGCTCGAATCGCCCGGCATTCTCGCCGGTGTGGTCGTGCTGCTCGGCGGGGGGTGGTTCGAGCTCCTGATCGCCGGCTACGCCGTCCTGGCGCTGCTGATCATCCTGCCGACGCCGTCCCGCTACGAACGCTTCCTCGCCTACGTCTTCGATCGACGGGAGGAGAACCCCTACCGGCGTGCCGACTCCTGACCCGCACACCAGATCTCGCTTCATTCGGACCGGAAGCGGTAGATCGTGCCTTCCCGTCCATCGATCCGGTCAAAGGCGAGGATGTAGATCTCGCCCGCCGCGTCTTCACCGAATGAGCTGATATGCGGCCGACGGTCCCCTCGGAGGATCTGCCGGTGACTGGTGACGCGGCCGTCTTCGTAGGTGATGGCCCAGATGCGTCCGGTCACGTAATCACCGTAGACGTACGCGCCGCGAAGGGACTCGATCTGCTTGCCCCGGTAGACGTAGCCGCCGGTGATCGACCGGCCCTGACGGTGTGAGTACTCAATCACCGGATCAAGCAGCGTCGTCTCCGCACTGCGGGTGCGGAAGGGCTGGGAACCCTCGCGGATGTTCCATCCGTAGTTCCCGCCGGGGGTGGCGATGACGTACACCGCTTCCCACGCGTTCTGGCCGACATCCGCCGCCCAGAGATCGCCGGTCTCGCGATCGAAGCTCATCCGCCAGACGTTGCGCAGGCCGTACGCCCAGATCTCATCCCGCGCCGAATCATCGTCAACGAAGGGGTTGTCATCCGGGATCGAGTACGGCTTGTCTTCACCCGGACGATCCACATCGATACGGATGATCGTGCCCAGAAGACTTTCGTTGTTCTGTGAGTAATTGCGAGGATCACCCGCGTGCCCGCCGTCACCGATGGAAACGTAGAGGTATCCGTCCGGACCGAATTTCACCGTGGCCCCGTTGTGATTTCCCCACGGTTGTTCGACTTCGAGAATCACCTTTTCAGAATCCGGATCGGCGCGGTGCGCCTGATCCGAAGAGCGCGTGAATCGAGAGAGGACCGTACGGCGGGGATCATTCGCGGAGTACCAGACGTAGAAGTAGCCGTTCTCCCGATAGTTCGGGTGAAAGTCCAGTGCAAGCAACCCCTCTTCGTTGTGGCCCATGAACACCTGCTCACGGATGTCGAGGAAGGTCTCGGCTTCCTCGACCTGCCGATCGTTGGGAAAGCTCAGGATGCGGCCTCGCTGCTCGAGGACGTAGATCTGATCCTCGCCATCGCCGGCGTGAGTGAGGTAGACCGGACGGGTGAACGAGAGGTTCGGAAACGCATTCGTCATACCCAGCTGCGGCAGATCGCCCTCGCTCACCTCGATTCGGCGGTCGAAGGTGACCGTTTCGCGCGGCTCGATGGCGCGGGAGTTCTGGCCTGACTCGTTACCGTCTGATTCAGTACCGACAGCGCCGGGGGCGAGAAACGCCGCCGCCGCGCACGCCGCGATGGCGAGCGGTCCGGAGGCCGACCCGCTCCGGAGCGCACCGGCCATGGTCAGTGAACTGCCGCGTCTGGATGATCGCATCTTGTATTCGTCCCTTCTGGATCGAAGACTGGACTGAGAACTGGACCGAAGTACCTGCGAGAACGCCGCCGGGAGCGGCGACACTTTCACTTCCCCTTCCCCCCGTCTGCCCGCCGGGACATACTAGTCACGCCACGAAGGCGCCGCCGTGGAGAGTGTTCGCGTTTGCCCGCATCGATATGTTCCGTAGGTGACCGAGCCATCCCGCGCAATCTCGACCCACGCGGCGCCGTCGCGGTAGGTCATCAGTCGGGGCGTTTCGTTGAGCACGGGTTCCCAGCGATCACGAATCCAGCGCGTGCGGCCGGTCGATTGCAGTACGAGCGCCGGTTGCAGTTGGGTGATGAACTCCGCGGCCAGTTCGTTGAAGCTGCCGTGGTGCGGCAGTTCGACCACGTCGGCGCGAAGTCCGCTCGCTTCCGGCATGAGCCGGGCCATGCCTTCCTGCTCCAGGTCGCCGGTCAGCAGGACGCGCCGGCCCGCCACGTCAAGGTCGATGACCATCGAATGCTCGTTGTCGCGCCGGAAGGTGGCCGCCGGGTCGGGATGATGCCAGGTCATCCGGACGTGACCGAGGTTCATCCGATCGCCGCGCGATGTGGTCTCGATCGGAATGCGGCGGCGGGTCAACCCGGCGGCGGTGTACGCGACGGGGCTGAAGGGCCGGGTGCGGGACTGCTCGAGAAACTGATCGGTCAGCAGGACGCGGCCCACCGGGAGGTTATCCGCGATGTCCAGAACGGCGCCGTAGTGGTCGATGTCCGGGTGGCTGATCGCAATGGCATCGATCGACCGCACGCCGAGCCGGCGCAGGGCGGGGATGATCCACCGCTGCGCGGCGTTGAGCGTGTTGCTCGATCCGGCATCGAAGAGAAACGTCCTGCCATCACTGCGCAGAACGAAGCAGGATCCGTCGCCGACCGAGATCATGTCGATGCGCAGCGCGGGGGGCTCACCGCGCTGCATCTGCGGCATGATCAGCCAGAGCATGAAGACGATCAAGAGCAGCGCGTGCATGATCCAGGGCAGATGGGAACATCGCAGCATGAGCAGCAGCCAGCACAGGACGCCGATCGTCCACGCGGCACTCGGAAACGGAGTGTGCAACACCGTGCCCGGCAACGAGTCGATGGCCAGGACCACGGCAATCAACGTATCCGCGCCGACGGACAGGGCGACACCGATGAAGAGGGCAACGCTCGGCAGGCAGAGTTCCAGCAGGAGCTTCAGATACCCGAGGGACAGAACGGCGGCGACGATCGGTACGCCCACCACACTCAGCGGAATACCGGCGGGTGAAATGAATCCGAAGTGGTACATGATGATCGGAGAGGCGACCAGCCAGCTGGTGATGGCGACCGCGGTGGCGCCGCGCAGCCAGTTGATCAGCAGGCTGCCCGGGGTGCCCGTCGGCCGCTCGCGACTCCCCGGAAGCCAGGACGCGACGCGTGGCGAAAGATGGATCAATCCGAGTACCACGCCGTAGCTGAGCTGAAAACCGGGATTGAACAGTTGGTCGGGCCTCCAGATCAGCAGCACGAGCGCGCTGATCGACACCAGGGAACCGATCGGCCAGTCCCTGCGCGCGACCAGCCCCGCGCAGGCGAAGCAGGTCATCACCCCCGCGCGCAGGACCGGCGTGCGCACTTCAATGAGGAAGAGGTACCCCAGGACGACCAGAATGATGATCCACCCGTGACTGGCCCGATCACCACTGAACGCGCGGGCGATGAGAAAAACCAGGCCGGCGAGAATGCCGAGATGAAGTCCGGAAATGGCGAGCAGGTGCGCGACGCCCGCCCTCTGGAATGCCTCGGCGATGTCGGTCAGATCGGAGTCGCGTTCGCCGAGCAGTATCGCGCGAAGCAGAGCATCGCGATCGGGCGATCGGGCTTCCGGAAGCTGGGCGAGCAGGTGGCCCCGCGCCCGGCTGCGCGCCCCTTCACGAAGGCCGCGCCAGGCATCCCCGATCACGGTCCGCGGCGTGGGAAGAGGCTTCACGAGGTCGCGGTTCGGCACGAGAAGCATGCCGGCCTGGCCAAGGGATCGGGCATAACGCGGCGCATCAAACTCGCCCGGGTTGCGGGGCGGGTCGGGGGGAATCAGGTAGCCCATCAGCCGCAGCCGCGTGCCGGCGGGGAACGGTTCTATGGTCTGGTTGATACGCGCCATCACGCGGCCGCGCACCGGATGGTGGTGGCCGCCGGAATCGATCAGAGCTTCGACCCGTACGGGAAAGAACGTCGTGGAAGGGCGATAGTCGAACCGCGCCAGCGCCCCACCGGTGCGCTCCCGAAGCTCCGGGGCGCGGAGGGCGCGGCCTTCAATCTCGACCAGGACTGCATCCGCATCCATCCAGGCGGCCAGGTCGTT
>SLDM01000152.1 GCA_007125255.1 Phycisphaerales bacterium | reverse complement strand
TAGATGAAGAGAGGTACGGAGGCACGAAGGCACGGAGGGGAGGCATCAAGGCATCGAGGCATCGAGTCGTGCAGACTGAACGTCTTACCTCGGTCCGATGACCGTCCTTCCATCTCGCGCGGCCGACTCGCTGCGCTCGCTGGCCGTGGCACCCGGCGTCAGCCCCCTCGTCGACGCCTTCCACCCCTTCGTCACATCGTCACTCCGTTACTTCGTTACTCTTCTCCAACGCCCTCAGCGCTTCCGTCTCCCGGAAAAAAATGAACGCGTCGTACCGCTCCGGCCAGAGCGTCGGGACGAAGTTGCCCTGCGCTTCATGACGCGGGTTGTACGTCACCCCCACGGCCCGGTGGCCGATGCGGTGGGACAGGGCTTCCTTCTCCCCCGCCTCTTCCATCCAGAACATCGCCTTGCTCTGGTTGATCCGGTCGAATGCCGCTTCCAGGGTGCCGGGCAGCGGATCGGGAATCGTCATCGTCTGCCGCTCACCATCCCACTGCAGCGCCGCGATCACCGTACCGCGCACCGTGCCGAAGCCGATGGCCGCGACGTGCTCCGCGCCGTAATGCCGGCGCGCGAGCTGCCCGATGTTGACCATGCCCATGTCCCCCATGCGCGTCGCCCGTGCGTCACCGATGTGCGTGTTGTGCGCCCAGACGATCCCCCGGGCCTCCTCTCCGTAATAGTCGATCAGCCGCCGGTACGTCTCGAAGAAATGATGGGCCCGCACATTCCACGATTCGGCATCCTGCCTGATGGCCGCGCGGAAATGCGCTTCGGCGCTCCGGACGACCATCACGTGCTGCTTGACGAACAGATACTTCTCCCGGTCCTTCTCGCGCCAGGTCTCGGAGTCCTCGCGGAGCGTTTCCAGAGCACGATCAATCCCCCCGCTGCAATCGACTCCTTCCCGCGCCACCGCCAGGGCGTACGACTGCGGATCGCCCGCGTACGGGGCAAAGCATGAGAAGCCTTCCTCAACCGCATCGGTCAGCGCCTCATCCAGCAGACCGGCCTTCTTCGGACCCTCCTGGAGCGACGCTTCGTAACCGTAGATGTCGATCCCGAAGAATCCGACCCGATCGTCCCCTTCGCGCTCCGCGTTGAATTCACGCAGCCACTCCACCAGGTCGATCATCTCCTCATTCGCCCAGAGCCAGCTCGGCCAGCGGGTGAACTTCTCCAGCGCCTCCCGCGCCGAACCGGCCGCCTCCTCATGGTGAGTCACGTACCGGTGAACATGGAGCGCAGCGTCCCAGTCCCCTTCCACCGCGATGAAGTTCGCTCGACCCTCCTCGATCAGCATCCGTGAAATTGCCGCCCGCCAGAGGTAGTACTCGCGCGTTCCGTGCGATGCCTCGCCGAGGAGCACGTGCCGGCGGTCCTCCAGCTTCTTCAGCATCGGCGCCAGGTCATCGACCTTCTCGATCGGCCGCGCGATCTCGCGAAGCGCATCGGCGACGTCCGCGCGGAATGACGCCGAAGCGCCGAGGACAACCGCGACCGTCACGAGCAGGGACATACCAGCAGCACGATGAAGCATGATGCCTCCATTTCTTCGGGTTCCTGCAGTGTAGCGCACGAAGCGGAGGTGCGGCGAGTGGACGGCGCGGGATTGAGGGATCGGAGCAGGAAGGAGCGGACCATCAGGCCGAACTCCGGATGCCGACATCCCGGATACAAGCTCCCGAGTGCCGATTCCGAGTGCCGGTTCCGAAGTGGCCGTCTCAACCATATCCAACGCCGCGGAGCGGTCTCCGACACGGGGAACCCATTCGACGAGTCTCCCGTCCGGCCCGCAGGCACCCACAATCCCGAAGCACGCAAAGGCGCATCACACAGACCGTCAACGGCCCCCCTCACCGGAGGGGGATCAGGAAAACGTGTCGTGATCGGTCGGCGCCAGGCCGGTCTTCTCCTGCAGCAACTGCAGAATGCGCTCATCCCGGGAAGAATCCGAATCCCGTAAGCCATCAATCGAGGTCCACACACGTCCATTCGCGAATCGAACGGCGATGTGTGGCCGGTCAACCAGGTTGCGATTCGGAGCCCTCTTGCGATCGACCCGGGCAATCTCAACGACGTCGGTGTACCCATGCCGAACTTCGGCGAAACTGAAGAAGTGACTGAACGCAATCGAATCGGATCGAAAATGAGTGTACGAATGCAGACTCAGAGCGAGCAGTGCGATCAGGCAGGCGGACACTCCCCAGTTCATCCAGAGGATCGACGTCCCCCGGTAGGTACCCGGATGGCGCCGACAGGATGCGACAAGGTACTGCTCGTATCGTTTGGGCAGCAGCGCTCGACCGATGAGATCAAGGGGAATGCAGCATCCCAGGATCGCCAGACCCAGGGCGACCATCTTCCAGATTTCCCACACCGGTGGAAGCGCGATGATGACATCACCAGGTGAGGACTCGAACACGCCCACGATTTCCTTGATGAGGAAGTACCAGACGAGTGTCAGGGCGGCGCAGAAGATGTAGAACAGCACCAGCGCGAGCAGGTCGTGCATCTTGTCCCGGTACTTCGAATCGGCTTGCTCGTGCGGCGTTGCATCGGCAACCGCGACGCTCTTCCGAACGCTTGGCCAGAACACAAACTGGAACAAGCAGGCCTGCCCGAGGATCAGGATGGCAATCAGAAAGGTCGCTACGATCATGATCGGCTCCGGTTGTCAGTCAATGGTGGGCGTCCCCGCCGCCGCGAGCGAGGCCGTCAGCGCAGGCCCTCAGCGCAAAGGGCTTCGTTCGACCGTCGCTGAAAAATCATACTCCGGGTCAGACTCGGGCAAAAGGAACATTCACCGCGGAGTGCGCGGAGAGCAGTTTCCACGGTCAGTCTCCCGGCGCCTGATTCAGAAGCGAGATCGGTGTCATACGAAATCCAGATCAGATTCGGACGTGTTGGAGCTTCACCGCGGAGGACCCAGAGGACGCGGAGAAGGGTGAGAAGACTCGCTGGCGTGATCGGCTACGGCGCTTCAGGAATCTGCTTTGAGTGACCAGCAGGGATGAGCCAGAAGGGATGAGAGAGTCCAGCGAAGGCAGGCAAAGGCGGGGCGCGGGCCGGCGCCTCCATTCTCCCACTTCGTCACTTCGCTCCTTCGCCCTCCTCCGCGCTCTCCGCCCGGCCGGACCGCCGGTCGTCGCCGGGACGGGGCGACCTGTGCGCCGATATCTCGCGCTGGGCTACTCCAGCCGCTCCAGTTTCGCGTACTGCAGAATCAGCGTTTTCACGCCGAGGCCGCGAAAATTGACGCGGGCGCTCGTGCCGGCCGGACGGGGCGTCAACCCTTCGACGCGCCCGATGCCGAATTTCGGGTGCCGGACCGTGCATCCGACGGGGAACTGCGCCGCCTCTGCCCCGCCGCCACCGGAAGGACGAGCGGCAGAAGAGGCGGAAGGCTTTGGCGACCAGCTGCCATACTCGACCGTCGGCACATCATCGACGAAGGGATCGTCCGCATCGCGCCCCCGTCGTCCGCCGCGCGGCGAGAAGTTCTTCTTCCCCGCGCCTCCAAAGCTCCCGCCCGGGCGCCCCCACCCGCCGCGGCCGCTATCGGTATCGCCGCCCGCGGCGCCGAAATCCGAGAATCCGTACGGATCACCCGCCAGGTCGAGCGTGTTGACCGCATCCGCGGGCAACTCGTCGAGGAACGCGCTCGAGATCGTGCGCTCCGTGAATCCACGTTGGGTGCGCATTCGGGCGTGGGAGATCATCAGGTGCCGGCGGGCCCGCGTGATGCCGACAAAGCAAAGCCGGCGTTCCTCCTCGATCTCCGAGACCGTCTCCAGGGAGCGGCTGTGAGGCAGGAGACCCTCTTCCAGCCCCGCCAGGGCAACCGCGTCGAACTCCAGACCCTTTGCCGCGTGCAACGTCATCAACGTCACCGCGCCGTTGGCCGGGTCGATCGCATCGGAATCGCTGACGAGCGCGACCGATTCGAGGAACGCCGCGAGGTCCGATCCGGCGCGCTGCTCCTCCTCGGGATCCGGCTCTTCACCGCCCAGGGCCTCACCGGCCGCGCGGAACTCCGCCGCGGCGCTGATGAGTTCGTTGAGATTCTCCAGCCGCTCCCGCTCCTCTTCCACCTTGGCGGTCCGGTAGAGCTTTTCCATGCCCGAGTCGCGAATCACGCGCTCCACCAGATCGGCCAGGGGCGTGCGGCCGCCGAAGGTGCCCGGTCCATCGCCGGGCCCACCGCCGGCCCCATCGCCAGACCCATAGACAGGGCCATCGTCC
>SLDM01000262.1 GCA_007125255.1 Phycisphaerales bacterium | reverse complement strand
GAATCGGGATCGTGGGGATCGTCCTCGTGAAGAACGCGCATGCCCGGCGTCTCGAGATCATCGAACTGACCGGAGCGCGCGGCCCAGACGTATGCGAGCAGTGCGGCGGTGGCAATCAGCAGCGCCACGGGAAGGATGAGGTAGATCATCGACATGCGTTACCTCTCGAAGGTGCGCGAACGGTAGGACATCGTGATCACGGTCAGCGAACTGATCGGCATGACGATCGCCGCCACGAGCGGGTTGAGCAGCCCCCCCATGGCGAGCGAGACGCCCAGCACGTTGTAGAGCAGGGAGACGATGATGTTGCGCCGGATCACCCCGAACGTGCGCCGGGATCCGGCGACCAGGGTCACCACCTCCATCATGCCGGGATGGTTGAGGTAGACATCGGCGGCGGCAAAGCTGGCTTCCGCCCCGCCCCGGACGGCGATACCGACGGACGCGGCGGCGAGGGCCGCGGCATCGTTGACCCCGTCCCCGACCATCACGATGGGACCGCGCGAGGCCGGCCGCATGAGATCCTGGATCCGCGCGAGCTTCTCTTCGGGCGTGATGCCGCCGTGGCACAGGGTCGGATCAAGCCCGAGTTCCTTCGCCACCGCCGCCACGACCTCGGGGTGATCACCGGACAGCATGCCGACCGTCCAGCCGCGGCGCCGGAGCGTTTCGACGGCCTCGGGGGCATCGGCCTTGATCGGATCGCCCACCCCCGCGACGGCCCGGAGTTCGTGATCCACCGCGATGAAAATCGGCGTCACCGCCCGGCGGGTCAGTTCGCGCTCGGCGTGCCGCGCCCAATCGGGAATCGTAACCGCGTTCTCGCCCATGAACGTGATCGATCCGATGCGGATCGTGCGCCCATCGACGGTGGCGTGAACGCCTCGACCCGTGACCTCACGGACCTCCGGCCCGGCCGAATCGGCCACGTCCGGTAGCGGGTGTTCACCGGTCATCAGCGCCAGGGCTCGGGCAATGGGATGGGAGGACGCGCGCTCGATCTGCGCGACGATGGGTCTCAGGGTCGGATCACCTCGCCAGTCGACGACCTTCATGCAGCCTTCCGTGATGGTGCCGGTCTTGTCGAGCATGATGACGCCGGGCCGGTTGAGCTGTTCGACGACCTCGCCGCCCTTGATGAGGATGCCGCGCCGGGCGGCGCGGCCGATCCCGGCGATGATCGCCAGCGGTGTGGCGAGCCCGAGGGCGCAGGGGCAGGTCACGATGAGCAGCGCCATCGCATTGGGAACCGCGCGGCCGGGTTCGAGCTGCAGCCAGAGCGCGACCGTGATCGCCGCCAGCGCCAGGATCACCGTGACGAAGACGCCGGCAATGCGGTCGGCCAGGCGTACGACCGGAGCGCGGCGCGCGGCGGATTCTTCAACGAGCTTCATCAGCCGGCCGACGCGCGTCGACTCGCCGATTCCCGTGATCCGGATGCGCAGCGGCGAGGCGAGGTTGACCGTCCCGGCATGTACGGAGCCATTCTCCCCGATGGCGACCGGGCGCGACTCCCCGGTGAGCAGGGAGGTGTCCAGCATCGATCGGCCGCACAGGACGAGGCCATCCACGGGGATCGACTCACCCGCGCGAACTTCGACGACGGAGCCGGCCTGGAGCGCTTCCAGCGGCACATCGCGCGCGCTGCCGTCCGCCTCGATGACGCGGGCCGCGCTCGGGGTCATGGTGAAGAGCAGTTCGACCGCGTCGCGGCTCTTCTGCTGTTGGCGGGCCTGGATCCAGCGGCCGACGAGAAGGAGGAAAATCAGGATCGTCAGGGTGTCGAAGTAGCTGTCGTAATGACCGGTGATCGTGCTGATCGAACTGTAGGCGACCCCCGCGGCGAGGCCGATGGAGATGGGCACGTCCATGTGCATGGTGCGCGTGCGCCAGGCGGCCAGCGCCCCGCGGAAGAAGACGCGCCCCGGCCAGGCGACGCCGACGAGCGTCAACCCCATGCTGATCCAGTGAAAAAAGGTCCGGTACTGCGGCTCGATACCGTGGAACATGCCGCCGTAGAGCGCGAAGGCGATGACCATGACGTTGGCGGCGATGGTGCCGGCGACGGCGATACGAACCATGTGCGTGCGGTCTTCGATCCGGCGCCGATCGCGCTCGGACTTGCCGCGCGAGGGGTGCGGCGCGTAGCCGAGCGAGGCAAGCTGCCGGGCGATCGAGGAGAGTCGGGTTTCCGCGGGGTTCCAGGTGAGTCGCACCGTTCGCCGCCGGTAGTCCAGCCGCGCTTCGAGGACGCCTCTGGCAGCGCGGGGCAGTCGCTCGATGAGCCACACGCACGCGCTGCAGTGAACCCCGTCGAGGAAGAGCTCGACCTGCTGCAGGCCCTGCGGGAGGTTGTCGATGTACAGCTCCGCGAAGGCGGGATCGTCGAACTCCTCGTACCCCTTGGCGGTGACGTTCGCGGGCCGGGCTTCCGCGTCGTCCTCCCTGCGCAGGCGGTAGAACTGCTCGAGGCCGCAGCCGTGAATGACCTCAAACACCGTGCGGCACCCCTCGCAGCAGAACTGTTTCTCTTCACCGGCCCGCACCAGCCCGCGCGGCACCGGAAGCGTACAGTGGGCGCACGCCACCGCATCGGTTCGCGCGGCGGCTTCACGTTCAGGCTGGAGCGGGATGGCGGGGTTGAATGAGCTCATGCTTCTGTGAGGGACGTTCGACGTCCGGACCGTGCCGTCAGCGATCGGGGGGCGAATCATCGAGCGAGCAGCACGGCAGCGTGATCTCGCCCATCTTTTTCATCTGCTCCTGCACAGTGCTGCTCTGGCCTTCCTGCGGCATCTGCTTCATCTGCGTGTCGATCTGTTCCGCGTAGGCGGGAACGGTCAGCCGCCCCATGACGGCGACGGTGCCGACCAGCAGGAGGGCGATCGCGGAAAGAGCGGGGACGTGCTTCTTCAATGGGCCGGCGATCGACTGGGCCCCGAGACCCAGCCCGAGCATGACCGGCACCGTGCCGAGCCAGAACGCCGCCATCGTCACCGCGCCGAGGGCAGCGCTGCCGGTGCCGGCGGAGGCGATGACGAAGGCGTAGAGCCAGCCGCAGGGCAGGAATCCCGTGAGCAGGCCGATGATCAGTGAGCGCCGCGTCGGGGGCAGGCGGCGCGCGGCGCTCACGCCGAGACTCAGGATCTTCGCCACGAAGCGCGGCGGCCTGATGCAGCCGAACGTCATACCGCGCGTCCGCAGGAGGGCGACGAGACCAATGAGAATCATCGCGGCTCCCGCCAGGACGATGGCGACCCGGGAGAAGCCGAGGGCCGAGCCACCCAGGTCGATCGCCGAGCCGATCATGCCGCTGACCGCGCCGAGGGAGGCGTAGGTGAGCAGCCGGCCGAAGTTGTACGCGGCGTGGGGCTGCCACCGGGCGAACGACCGCCGCGGGGTGACCTCGGTCCCGTTCACGCAGAGCGCGACGATCCCGCCGCACATGCCGGTGCAGTGCAGTGAGCCGACGAGCGAGGCGAGAAGGACGGTGGCGATGAGGGTGAGGGTCATGGTCGGTCCGGTCGCGGAGGTCTCAGGTCAGTCGGCGGATCGGGTGGGCGCGGCGGCGGGCCGGAAGGCTCCGGAGTGGCCGGGTTCACGATCCACCCTCGATGAGCAGATCAAACGATTCGGCGAACGTTTCCTCGTCGCGCGTGATGAGGGCCGTGGCCTTCCACATGCCCGGAGGCTCCAGGAGCAGGAGCGTTTCGTAGCTCCCCTCTCCACTCGACTCCAGGGTGGCCGAGAGCACCCTGGCCGCGCGGCCGCGGTGAAAGAGACGCAGCTCGACGTGGGCGCGATCGAGCCGCTTCCCGTCGCGATCGACCAGTTTCAGGGACAGGCGCTGCATCCCCTCGACCGATTCGCTCGGCGAGAGATCGAGCGTGGCCGCCCAGCGCGTCGCCCGCCCCGTCCTGGCCTCATCCACCGCCTCCCACCAGGGATCGGTCTTGGCGCGGTAGCGGCTGTCGACCGCGAACGTCGCGTCGGTGTTGACGACGTAGAGCATGACGCCGTGCACGATGATGCTGGCGCCGAGAATGATGAAGATAACGCCCGGCCACATGATCCGGTTCACGTTCATGGTTCAGTCTCCCTGTCGTTCTGAGTTTCCGGCGATCCGGCGCCCCACGGCCCCTGCAGCCGGTAGACCATCTCCCGTTCGTAGCCGCCATCGTCGCGGAGCGTGATGGTCGCGGTCGCCCGGCCCATCGTGAACGCCTCGCGCGGCACGAAGAGCGTGATCGCG
>SLDM01000392.1 GCA_007125255.1 Phycisphaerales bacterium | reverse complement strand
CCGGCACGCCGGCGATCTCGAACAGCATCGTGCCGGGCTTCACGCGGGCGGCCCAGAAATCCGTGTCCGCCTTGCCTTTGCCCATGCGCGTTTCCAGCGGCTTCTTGGAGATCGGCTTGTCGGGGAAGATCCGGATGTACACCTTGCCCTGACGACGCAGGAAGTGCTGGGCGGCAATACGGCCGGCCTCGATCTGGCGGGCGCTGACCCAATGCGTATCCAGCGACTGCAGGCCGAAATCACCGTACGCAACGTAATTCCCGCGCGTTGCGTTGCCGCGCAATTTCCCGCGCATCTGTTTGCGGAACTTGACTCGTTTCGGCATCCGGGGCATCGGATGATACTCCTGTTACTCACGTTACTCACGTTACTCACGGTCCGGTGGACCGACTGACTGACAGACTGCCTGTCTGACACAATTCATTCATTGACGTCATTCATTTACGGCATTCATTCACGACATTCATTCGCGATCAACGACGACCTCGGGCCCGGGCACGAGCGCCGGCAGCCTTCGAATCGGATTGTTCTTCTTCACTGTCGGTGTACATGCCTTTGTACACCCATACCTTGACGCCGATCGTTCCGTAGGTGGTGTGCGATGCGACGCATGCGTAGTCCACGTTGGCCTGCAGGGTGGAGAGCGGGATCGAACCAAGACGCGTCGCGAACGTGCGGCTCATTTCCGCACCGCCGAGACGACCGGAGACCTGGATGCGGACCCCCTTCGCGCCGTTCTGGATCGCGGCTTCGCAGCGCTGCTTGAGCAGACGGCGGAAGTTCGCGCGCTTCTTCATCTGCTCGCCGATCGCCTCGCCGATCAACCTGGCATCGGTGTCGGGGTTGGTCACCTCGATGATCTTCACCGACACCTTGCGCCCGGTCCGGGCCTGCAGGTCCGCGGTGAGCTTGTCGATCTCGGCGCCCTTGGGGCCGATCACCAGACCCGGACGCGCGGTCTTGACGATGACCGTCAGCTCTTCGCGGGTGCGTTCGATGACAATGTCGGACACCGCCGCGAAAGGAGGCGTGCGGTTGAGGCGTTTATCGACGTACTTGCGAATCTCGTAGTCTTCCACGAGCAGTTCGGCAAAGAGCGCCTTGGGCGCGTACCAGCGGGACTTGTGTCCCTCGGTGATCCCAACGCGAAATCCGAATGGATGGGTCTTCTGTCCCATAGAACTCAGTTCCTCTCGTCCAGAACGATGTGCAGATGACTGGTGCGCTTGTTGATCGGGTGCGCCCGGCCGCGATCCTTCGGCTGAAAACGCTTGATCGTCGGACCTTCATCCACCCAGCTTTGCTTGACGTACAGATTCTCCACGTCCGCTTCGGACTCTTCCGCGTTGGCGATCGCGCTGTTGAGTACCGACTTGAGGTACCACGCGGAGCGCTTCTTGGAGAACTGCAACTGAAGCATCGCCTCGTCGATGTTCATGCCGCGAATGAGATCCGCCACGAGACGGGCCTTCCTCGGTGCGATGCGAGCGAAACGATGTGATGCCTGGTATGCCATGATCCGTATCCGTGTCTCACGCGGTCAGTCTCTGACCCGATCAGCGTGACTTGATGCCTTCCTTCTTATTGGTGTGGCCGCGGAACAACCGCGTCGGACTGAACTCGCCCAGCTTGTGACCAACCATGTCTTCGGTCACGAACACTTCCGTAAAGTGACGGCCGTTATGAACCTGGAACGTGTGCCCGACGAATTCCGGAACGATGGTGCACGCCCGCGCCCACGTCTTGATCGGACGCTTGTTGGTCGCATCGGCCTGCCTTTCCACCTTGCGGTAGAGCTTCTCGTCGACAAACGGGCCTTTTTTCAGTGATCGTGACATAAGTCCAACTCTCGTAAATCAGTCTCTCAAACCGGGTGCCGTCGAAGGCGAAAGCCCGGAGAATCCAAACAAATCGTCCTTTCGCTCAGATCTTGAGCTGTCCGTAACGCTTGCTCTTGCGGCGACGCAGAATGCGGTTGTCGCTCCAGCGGCCGCGGGGTCGCGTACGACCGCCCTTGCTCTTCGTGCCCGAGGCGCTCATCGGCTCCCGTCCGCTCTTGGAGCGACCTTCGCCGCCGCCCAGCGGGTGAACCGAGTGATCCTTCGCCACACCGCGCGTCTTCGGTCCGCGACCGAGCCAGCGGTTGCGTCCGGCCTTGCCGAGCTTGACGTTCTGATGATCGGTGTTGCCGACCTGGCCGACGGTGGCGCGGCACATGATCGAGACCTGCCGGATTTCACCCGAAGGCAGCACCAGCGTCGCCCACCGGCCTTCCTTGTTCGTCAGACGCGCGCCGGATCCGGCGGCGCGGCAGAGCGATCCCTTCTTGCCCGGCTCGAACTCGATGTTGTGAACCGTCAAACCGGTGGGGATGAACTTCAGCGGCATGGCGTTGCCGGGCTTGGGTTCAATGGCGGTCGCGGAGCTCTGCACGACCTCGCCGTCCTTGAGGTGACGCGGCGCGAGGATGTAACGCTTCTCCCCGTCCTCGTACTCGAGCAACGCGATATGGCAGGTCCGGTTCGGGTCGTACTCGATCCCGATGACCTTCGCGTCCATGGCGTCCTTGTTCCGGCGGAAGTCGATCACGCGGTAGCGACGCTTGTGACCACCTGAGCGGGCGCGAACGGTGATCTTGCCCTGATGGTTCCGGCCACCCTTCTTCTTGAGTGGACGCAACAGGGTCTTTTCCGGCGTCTTCTTCGTCACTTCGGCGTGCATGTTCACCGAAGCATCGCGACGACCGTTTGTGACTGGTTTGTACTGGCGAATCGGCATGGCTTGTTCTATCTAGAAAGTTATCCAGAAAAGTGCAGAGTCGACCGAGCGATCAGAACAGCTCGATCTTGTCCTCCGGGTGAACTTTGACGATGGCCTGCTTCACATCACGCGACTTCCAGTAGCCGAAGCGATTGCGCTGAAGCTGACCCTTGCGGACTTTCGTGGCGACACCGAGCACGCGAACCTTGTAAAGCTCTTCCACCGCTTTCTTGATGATCGGCTTGGTCGCGTGACCATCGACCTCGAAGGCAATGCGGTTGTGCTCGTTCGCGTAGAACGTGGTTTTTTCCGTGACGAGCGGCTTGACGATGACGTTGGTGTTTTCCATCACGCGGCCTCTTTCTCATTCTTCTCTTGCTTGTCTTGCTCTTCATGGTGGCCGTTCTTCCAGACCGTGCCGTCGATGAACGCCTGCAGGCCGGCCCTGTCCACGACGAGGTAGCGGTGGTTGAGCAGGTCGAATGCGTTGAGTTGATCGACGCGGATCGTGTCGACGTTTTCCAGGTTCCGGGCCGAGAGGGCGACGTGACGGTTCTCCGGATCGATCGCCATGAGGCAGCTTCGGTCGATGCCGACCGCATCCAGAATCGCCTTCATGTCGCGGGTCCGGGGCGCCTCGAAGTCGAACCGGTCGATGACCTTGACTTCCTGATCCACCAGCTTCGCGAGCAGCGCGTTGCGGTTGGCCAGCCGGCGCATCTTCTTCGGCATGTCCTTGCGGTACTCTTCGTGGGTCTTGGTCTTGGCAAACGCCACGCCGCCGCCCTTGCGGACGACCGTGCGCTTCGGACCCACCCGGGCATTGCCGGTGCCCTTCTGGCGGTACAGCTTCTTGGTGGAGCCTTCGACCATGCCGCGGCTCTTGGTGCGTGCGGAGCCCTGCCGGCGGTTGGCGTGGAACATCACGTAGGCCTGCTTGAGCAGGACCGGACGCACCTCGCCTCCGAGCTGGGCTTCATCAATGGCAAGGGTATCGACCTGCTTGCCCGCCTGGTTGTAGATGGGGACTTCAATCATGGTTCACTCACCTGGCGGCTGGCCGCCTGTTTCGCCTTTGCCTCCCGGATCCGATGTGCAAAGTGTCCTCACTTCGCGGGTGGATCGGGGCAGGCCTCCGACTCGGTTCGATTCATGCTGTCGTGATCGTGCGGTTCCCGTTGGCTGCGTCGATCGCACCCGCGGGGCCTTCACCATCGGGCCTTGGCATCAACCGGCCTTCGCGCGCTGGGTCTTGCTCCTGTTCAGTCGCTTTGCTTCACGGATATACACAAGGCCGCCGTTGGCGCCCGGAACCGGGCCTTTCACCAGCAGCAGATTTCGTTCGGGATCAACGCTGATCACGTCCAGCGAACGAACGGTGACCCGCTCATCGCCCATGTGACCGGCCATTCGCTTGCCCTTCTTCACCTTCGGACCGGTGCCGAGGTTCGTCGCGTGACCGCCGATCGAACCGGCGGAGCGGTGCTTGCGCT
>SLDM01000339.1 GCA_007125255.1 Phycisphaerales bacterium | reverse complement strand
GGGCCGGCCGGCTGAAACTGCGGCGGGTCCGGCGGCAGCGTCGGACGACAGCCAACAAGGTCGGAACAGTGTTCGACCGCGAGATTCGCGCAGCACCCATCCCACACCACCTCGCAGCAGTACGGGTCTTCATTGCAGACGAGGTTGCAGCACGCCCCATCACTGCAGAACGCCGTGCCGTTGGGCGCGCAGCAGGAGCCGCTACTCGCCTCGCCGCACGCGCCACAGTGCCCATCGCAGTTGGCGACGGCCAGGGCGACGCATTCGAGAGTCCATTCACCACCGTCCCCGCAGCAGTCAGGGTTGAGATCGCAGACGGTCTGGCAGCAGGGGGCATCATCGCACCCGGGCGAGTCGTTGGCGGCGCAGCACGGGCCCGCGTCAGAAAAGCCACATCCGCCGCACGTCTGCGGGCAGTGTTCCGCGGCAAGGTTCGCGCACGATTGCGTCCAACTGCTGGAACAACAACTCACGTTCATGTCACACACGATCTCGCAGCACTCCGGATCGTCGCAACCTCGAGTGTTGTTTGCAATACAGCAGTCGCCGTTTCCAGGACCACACACCGGCGGGCAATCGCACAATTCGATCGCCAGATAGGCGCAAAAACTTTGCCACCCTGAAGCAAGGGAGCAGCATAGTGGATGAACTGCACAAACCGCTTCACAGCACGCTGCATCTTGACAGCCCACAGCCAGCGCAGGGCTACAGCAGTCTGGAGCAGCATCAGGACTGCCGCACTGCCCATGGGCGCCCGCCGCCAAAATCGCAGCCCAAACGAAAGAGACGAGTTGGACTTGCGTCACGATCCACCTCCATTCTCAATCCAGGCGCAACTGTGATCACCCCAGTTGGCCTGCAGGATCGCCAGATCATCTTCGTGGACCCGGCCATCACCGTTCAGATCCGCAGCGCAGCACAGGCATTCGCCCCAGTTCTGCTCAAGGATTGCCACGTCTTCCTCATCAACGACTCCATCTCCGTTCAGATCACCGGGGATAGGCCCGCGGTCACGGAAATAAATCTCAGTGAAAGCCCCACCATCGTTCTCGAACGTAACAATCCGACCGAATCTCGAAACACCAGGATTCGTACTGTCGCCCGCCAGTTCCACGCCGGCATCATCGACGCTCACAAGGTGATTCGTCCCCTGGCAGATATCGTAAAGATAAACGCGCCATTTTCCGGCCGGCAACTGAGCATCGATCAGATTCGTGGCTTGACTTTCATAAGCAACATACCGGCCGCACGGTGAGATGTGGGCGTTCCGGCTGTCGGCGTTGCCGCTCTCGGACCCATTGTGCGATTTGCTGGCAAGCAGGCGCCCGCCATCGAGATGGTGAACGTACACATCGGAGTAAGGTGGACTACCAAGGAACGTGATCCCTTCTGCCGGATCGATCAGGTTGATGGCGAAACTGTGGAACGCCACGATCTTTCCGTTTTCCGTGATTGATGGAAGGAAACTGTCGCCGTTGGACTCAACCATCCCGTCATATGCAAGAGTCAATCGTATCATCGACTCGAGGTCAACGTCGTAGATGAAGACGTCCGTGAACTGACCGGAATCACCCGGCGTAAGATCGTGAGCGTCGCTTTCAAAGACAACAACGATTTCGCCGTCATCGAGTTCGGCGACGACGGGATGTCGGCTATCGCCATCACCGGGTTCGTCATCCATGTTCAGACTGATGGCGATGGTCTCTTCTTCGTCACGATCGCGGAGGAAGATCTGCCAGTTCCCGTTGCCACCCTCGCTCGTAAGATTGTCGGCGAGACTCGCAAATGCTGCAAGATTGCCATCGGAGGACAATGAGACTTGATCGCTGTGATCATTGCCGGTAACGGTCGATGAGCCATCGACCGTGCTGATGAGCTCCTCTGCAGTATGAGAAAGATCCTCAACCGGATGTGTTGGGTGCGCCGGGCGGTTGTAGCCCACAATCTGATCGGCGCCATTGACGTCCTTGCGCGTATAGGCCACGGTGCTGCGGTTGCCTGAGATGACTGGATGAGCAGAATCAAATCCGGCGCTTTCATCGAAGCGAGGACTACCTTGACCATATTCATGGCTCACCAGACGCACCATCCCCGACTCCCGGTTGTAAAGATAAATGTCATCACCGGGATTGCTCTTCTCGTCAAAGCCCCACTCACCGGCGGCGCCTGCAAAGACGATGTCCTGACCATTCGCCGAGATCGCCGGTGTCTCCAGTGCTTCACCAGCGGGCCACTCAGGATAGTCCGGCGGCGCTGTGTGCCGACTCTGGACTTTCCACGTCGTATCGGTGGTGTCGTGGCTGGTGCGATGCCGGGCGACGAGGAAACGAGTGCCGAAGTATGTTGTGCTTCCCCGCATCGTGAGAGCGTTGTCAGCACACCCCGACACACCCGTATCCGCGCAGTTGCCTTGGTGGCAGTAGTCAACGCCCGGGTTGGAAAAATAGGGCACTCGAAAATCGGCCGTAATGCAGCCACCCATGATCGTAGCGAATCTCTTCGTGCCAGCGATCCCATTCCAACCGAACGCATAATCCTGAACGTAAGTATTCTGGTAAGAATTCCCTGAGCACGTACAGCCGCAAACGTCCGGACAACTGGGGCAAGCCCCGCAATCCGGCCCGCAAACGTCGCACTCCCACTTCGTGTGGCCGAAGCCGAGGTTGTGGCCGATTTCATGCAGAAACGTGTAGTATGGCCCAGCGGCTTGCCAGTATGTAGCGCTGAACCCGGCAGAGTCCTCGTCTAGTGAAAATGTTGTCGGACGAATCGCGCTGCCTACTGCTCCACCGGGGTACCTGTGGACCAATAACGCAACAAGGTCCGCTCGAACGGCGTCGCGCCAAACATGAACTTCATCAAGACATCCATCCCAAGGAACGACAAGGCAGTTACGGAAACCATCAGTGAGCATCTCCGGAGGGTCACTGGCGTCTCCCTCATGATCGACCTCGGCAATGCGAACGACACGAAGGATTGTCGCCGGCTCACCCGGTTTGGCAATTTTACTCGCAAGGACGACCTGGTTGAACTTCTCGACCTCTGAGACGATGAAGTCCTCAATCGTGTCGAGGTGCGCCTCTTCGTATGTTTCCTTCGCCTTTGGCGTGTAAAGGACGAGCAGATCAATGAAGCACCCCTCATCGCAGCCGGGGCCGCACTCGGTCGGGCAGTCCCCTTCGCAGTCGCCGTTGCCGTTGCCGTTGCCGCCCATTGCCGCGAGCCCGTTCTCGCTTTCGGTCTCGGCATCGCCGTCGGGATCAGGCTCGACATGCTCCGCACATTCGTGCTCCGGCACGGTCGCCCAGTAGTTGATTGCCTCGTACACGGGCGGGGCCAATGCTTGCAGGCGGAACTCACCGAAGCCGTTGAGATGGCCGCTCAGCGACACCAGACCCGGCCGGGAGTGAAGCACGACGAAGCCGCCCGCTTCTGAGCCGGCGGCCCCGGCAATGATCTGGCCGCCGAGCACAAAGCCGTCCGGATCACCCTCCCAGGGCGAATGTTCGATCCACCGGGGCCGGGCGGAGTTGAACTCGACATCGAACGTCACATTCTCAAAAAGTTCAAACCGGATAACCGGAAGATCGGAGACTTCCTGGTTCCAGGGGTCGATCGCCGCGAGCACGGAATCGTCAACGACGACCAGACTCTTCGCGAGAATGTTCGGCCCGTCGGATGCGTCATCCTCGCTCTCATCCTCATCCGGGAAATCGTCATCGGCGGAATACTCGGTGACGAGGGTGATGAGTGTTGATGGATCGTCTTCTGAGTTCTCATTATTCACCAATGAGCTTGCCGCGAAGAGCGTGAGAACGCTCAGAGCGAGAACTCCGAACAGGAACCGAGACGAACCCAGACCGGCGATGGCGACCTTCTGTCGGGCGGCGGTACCATCATTCATCGGCAATCCTCCCACGATTCGTACTTCCTCGCGATCGCGGCTCTCAGCGGATTCACCGGCGGGTGGCTGAAGCAACTCATCGCGACGTGCTGCGGCCGGAAGAAAGGGCGGATCAGCCCCCGGTGGGCTGAACCTTCCATGACAAAGAGAAGAACACGGAAGGTGGCAGGTGTCAAGAAGAATCTGGATTATTTCCTTCGATCATTCTGATTTGTGTGTTGCGACATTCGGATCACGCATGCGCGGAACGCGACGCGAGCGGTGTTGAATGGCCGAATGAGTCATGCTTCGCCAGATACAGATCACTTGCATTCAAAGCGCATCTGTTAATGGCTGCTGAGCGATCTTCGCT
>SLDM01000364.1 GCA_007125255.1 Phycisphaerales bacterium | reverse complement strand
CGCCCCCCGCGCCCCCCGCGCCGGCCGGACGCGGCGCATCAGATGGGCGCCGATCAGGATGCCCGCCGCGGCGATGAAGGGGTTGAGCACCACGAACCAGACCGGCTGCCGGGCATCACGGATTGCCTCGAGCATGCCGATCCCCTCCGGCCGCGAAGCCGGTTCGGGAGCGCCGGTGAGAATGACCGGCACCGCGAGCAGCGCGCCGAGGGCAAAGACGATCAACGCGAAGATCTCGACCGCCCGGAGCGTGCGCGTCAGCCGCAGGCCGGCCGCACCGCCGATCAGCGCGGCGACGAGGTTGATCGCCACGGCGCTGACTGCCCAGGTCGTGGTGATTTCGTACGTCCCCCGCGCAAAGGCACCCTCCGGGCCGAGCACCCGGTAGAGCGCGGTGAGGCCGATGAGGACGCAGACCGCGATCACAAGGTAGGCGACGAGGATGCCGAGGACGATGCGGATCCCACTGCCGATCCCACTGCCGATCCCACTGCCGACCCCGGTTCCGATGATCGGGTTGCGAGGCATGACGTTTTCTCACTCCACTAACGCGGAAAGGACCGCGCGGTCCCGCCCATCGTACCGCCGGAAATCACCACGTCGAACCCGGCTTCCCCATTTGGTTCAATGACGTGGATGACGTGAATGAAAAAACCGCTGCCGCACCCGGCGGCAACGGTTGGGAATGAGGGCCGGCTCCCGCGCCCCGGCAAGTCGATCCATCTCACTCGCCTTCAGTTCACGCGAAGCAGGATGATGCGGGTCGATCCGCCCGAGCGCACGCGCAGGCGCACGCCGGTCGAGAGGTTCGCACCCTCCATCGCTTCCTCGAACTGCCCGATCGATCCGATGTCGGTCCCGTCGACCGAAAGAATGACATCGTTCGGCCGCATGGCGCTGCGGGCCGCGGCACTGTCGGAACGAATCCGTTCGATGACCACGCCGGTCGGCTCACGGAAGCCGAGGCGCTCGGCCATCTCGGGAGTCATCTCCCGGACGGTGATGCCGAGTTTTTCACTCGCCGCGGTCGCCGGACCGGAGCGATCGCCGCGCATCTGCGCGACCAGTTCTTCCGACGTCGGCCGTCGACCGAGGGTGACGGGAACGACTTTTTCCTCACCGTCGCGGAAGATCTTCAGCTCGACCTCGGTGCCGGGGGTGAAGGTCGCGACGATCGTCTGAAGCTGGTTCCCCCGCGCCGTCGGCCGGTTGTTGATGCTCATGACGATATCTTCGGGCTTGAGGCCGGCTTCATCGGCGGGACTGCCGGGCGTGACATCCGTGATGACCACCCCGTCGATCCCGACGTAGCCGTAGGACTCGGCCAGATCCTGATCAAGGTTTTCGATCGCCACCCCGAGCCAGCCCCGGCTGACCTCGCCGTCGTCGATGAGGGAGGTCATGACGGATTTGACAAGGTCGGCGGGGATGGCGAAGCCGACCCCCATGTAGGTTCCGGTGCGCGAGATGATGGCGGTGTTGATGCCGACCACTTCACCGCGCAGGTTCACCAGCGGTCCCCCGCTGTTGCCGGGGTTGATCGCCGCGTCGGTCTGGATGAAGTTTTCGATGCCGAGCATGCCCTGCTGATCGCGGATGATGCCGATCTGTCGTCCCGTCGCGCTGACGATGCCGGCGGTGACGGTGTGGTCGAGTCCGAAGGGGTTGCCCATTGCCAGCACCCACTCACCGGGCTCGCTGGGTGTGGAGGCGAAGCGTGCGGCGGTCAGACCGCGGGCGTCGATACGAATGATTGCCAGATCGGTCGCGGCATCGGTGCCAATGACTTCGGCCTGGTACTGACGGCCGCTGTCCAGGTGAACGTTGATGGTGTCGGCATTGCCGATGACGTGGTAGTTGGTCACGATGTAGCCGTCGGGGGAGACGATCACACCGCTTCCCTGGCCGCGCCGCTCGCGTCGCCGCTCACGCTCCCGCGGCTGGTCCTCGTCATCGCGATCGCGGGGACGGGCGCGGTCAGGCGAGGGGCCGAAAAACCGCTCGAAGAAGTCATCACCGAAGGGATCAAGACGCCGCCGTTCCGGCACGCGCTCAACGATCTCCTGCACGGTGTTGATGTTGACCACGCTCGGGGCAACGGCACTGCTGATGGTGCGAAAGGCGTTGGAGAGATTGACCGCCGTCTGAATCTCCTCGGTCATCTCGATCGCCGGGGTGTGATGGTCATCCGCCCGGACCGTGTTGGCGCCTTGCGGCAGTTGCACGATGCCGATCAATCCGGCGAATGCGAAAGTCATACAGGCCGTGACGAGAATCGTCGTGGCCCGGCGGCGGTTCGGCGTGTTCTGGATGCGGCGCATGCTCGCGTCCTCCATCGTACATTCGGTTGGGGTGGGGAGCGGATCAAAGGAACCCGCCCTCGGGATATCGTCGTAAAGCGTTGCCCGGGCCAGTCGGCTCCGGGCAACGGGTTATCGGGCACTTCGCTTTCGCGCCTCAGCCGGAGGCACGATCACGGACTTCGATTCGCCGCGGCCGGGCCGATTCGTGCTTCGGCAGGGTGATCCGCAGCACGCCGTCGGTGCATTCGGCCTGGATGTCCGTCGGGTCGATCGCGTCATCCAGTTCGAAGCTGCGGAAATAATCGCCCACGCCGTACTCGTGAACCAGCCAGCGACGACCGTTCAGCCTGCGCTGGCGTGAACTGACGCGGGCGTGCACGGTGAGTACGCCGCGATCGACCTGGAGATCGATATCGCCGGAGTGGACGCCGGGCACATCCATGAGGATGGTGAACTGATCGTTTTCACGAATGATGTCCGCATCCGGGCGATACTGCCAGCTCTGCGGTGTCGCCGGGTGTTCCTGGCGCTCCGCCTGCGCTGCATGGTCAGTCGTCGCATTCACCGTCGTTTCACTGGCCTTGGTTTGAATCGTGTTTGAGTTGGTGGTGGTCATCGCCTTTTCATTGGTCGTCTTGCTTGATGTCCTTGATGTTCTTGATGTCATGGTGACAAACCTCCCAAGCATAGCCTGACTACCTCAGAACGCTTGAAACCAAACTTTCATTCCGAGACTTTTTGCAACCGATCCTTTCTGCAGCCGATCCTCTCTGCAACCGGTCCCTTCTGCCACCGGTCCTTCGAGCCGGCGTCTTCGGAGATGGTTTACGCCTGTGCGGGGGCACCGGCCTGATTGCTCTGGCCGCGCACTTCAATGCGGCGGGGCGTGGCCCGGGCCGCCTTCGGCAGGGTCACGAGCAGCACGCCGTTCTCCAGCGACGCTTCCACGCGTTCCCCATCGAACTCAACCGGCAGCTCCAGCGTTCGGGTGAACTTGCCCATCGGCCGTTCCCGCCGGAGGTACTGGACCTCGCCGGTCTCCCGGGGCGTCCGCTCGCCGCGAATGGTCAGACGATGCTCGTGGACATCGAGTTCGATCCTGTCCCGTGAAAATCCGGGCAGTTCCGCTTCGACGTAGACCGCCTGCTCATCCTGCCACGCGTTCAGCGGCGGAAAGCTCGTCGCGGAACAGAGGGAACTGCCGGCACCGGCCATCTCCTCGAACATCGAATCGAAGACGCGGTCCCACGCCGGACCTCCCGCACGAACCGGATTCAAGGTCAATCGTCGCATCAACATGGCAACCTCCTTTTTCTGGTCAATTCACTTGATCAACCAAACCAATCTCGGGCAGAGGAAACCGTGACCGGACCACCCGGGCACCTGCCGAGGTTCGTGAAGACAGGCAGACAAACACCGTGCCACTCGCTCCCCGGAATCGATCGGCCGATTCCCGCCGGAGAACGGCACGAGAGCAGACGCCGCGCTGTCACGGTGACGCCCGCCCCACGAGTTTTCCTGTCAAAATGACAACCGGACGGATCACCGCCGACCATCTGTTCGGGGGATCCCGCCGATCGTGTCGGGCGGACCGGCCCGGCCGCGCTCAGGAGCGCGGCAGCCGTTCGCGCCAGTGGGCCGCCTCTTCCGGCCGGCCCAGCGCCTCGTACGTCCTGACCAGCCGCTCGATCAACCCTTCCGGAACGGCGCTCCCGGCTGTGGCGAACGGCTCGTGCGCCTCCAGCAACACCGACTCGGCCCGTTCCGGGCGGTCCCAGGCCAGGTACAGATCCGCCAGCAGACCGGCGGTGGTCACCGAATCCCGGTGCGTCTCGCCGCGCGCTTCTCGATAGATCTCCCTGGCGCGGATCAGGTGGTCCTCCGCAATCTCAAACCGTTCGAGACGCTGCTGGAGTTCACCGATCGCGCGGTGCGAAGCGGCGATATCAGGATGCCCTTCGGGATG
>SLDM01000109.1 GCA_007125255.1 Phycisphaerales bacterium | reverse complement strand
TCAGCCCCCGGCTCGAATCCGCGTCCCCGCGTAAACGGCTTACTGCCATCGTCTTCCGAAGCGGCGGCATCTCCCAGAGCGGCGGCGAGCCCGCCATCCCCGTCCTCCGTCTCCTCATCGGAGGGTATCGGCCGTTTCCCGGGTTCGATGGGCTCGCGACGATCGGGGCTGGGAGTGCCAGACCGGGGAAGATCAGCCAGGGGAACATCCGAACGGGGAAGTTCACCGTCCTGGTCCTTCTCCTGACCCCCGCGCCGTCCGCTTTCGCCGGGTCCGATCTCACCGATCAGCCCTTCAAGCCGTTCAATCTCACGGCGCGCTTCATCGAGCAGGATCTCGATCCGCTCCGCCTTGTTATCGAGTTGCGAGGCAAGTCGCCGGCCGACTTCCAGGTCCTCCGCATCCCGGGACTGTTGCCGGGACCGTTCCTTCAGGGCGATGCTGCCATCGGCACGGGACTTGACTTCCTCGATCATCTCCCGTGCGCTCGGCCGATCGGCCTGCCGCCGGGCGATCTTGCCCCGCGCGGAGAGGACGAACAGAAACATGATCGCCAGCACGCCGAGCACCATCAGTATCGCGGCGAGGGCATTCGTGCCGTTCGCCGGATCCGCTTCGGCGGCCGTCTCTGCCAGCAGCAGCATGTTCATGGCGCAGAATCCATTCGGCTTGGGCATACTATCGCCTGGTGAACGATCCCGCATCCAAGCCGAATCCGGACGACCGGACGGGCGATGCCCCCCCGCTGCCGATTGCGGCGCGGCGTCATCCGGTGATCGCGGAGGCACGCCGGCAACTGCAGCGTGAGGCGGGCTATGCCGGCGGCCCCATCGTCCTGGCCGTCAGCGGAGGCGTCGATTCAGTTGCCCTGCTGCTGACGTTCCTCGCCTTTCGCGAACAGCCGCGATCATTCGCGCGGCCGGTCCAATCCGTCATCGCGCACGTTCACCACCATCTCCGGGAGGAGGCGGATCTCGACGCCGCACACGTTCGCGAGCTGGCCGCCCGATTCTCCCTTCCGTTCGCCCGGCGGGATGTTGATCCCGGCGCCTGCACGGGAAACCTTGCCGAGGCTTCCCGCACGCTGCGCTATCGAGCACTGATCGAGATCGCCCGAGACCACGGCGCAGAGTGGATCGCCACCGCGCACCATGCGGAGGATCAGCTGGAGACGATGCTGATGAACCTGGCTCGCGGCGCGGGGGTGGACGGCCTCTCGGGCATGCGCCCGGCCCGCGCCCTGGAGCCGGGCGTGACGCTCGCGCGGCCGCTGCTGGGGCAGAACAAGTCCGACTGTCGCGCCGTGTGCGAGAAGGCGGGCGTCACCTGGCGCGACGATGCTTCAAATCAGGACCGCGCCCGGTCGCGCAATCGCCTTCGCGCCGAAGTCCTGCCGGTTCTGCAGCAACTCTGGCCGGGGGCGGCGCTGCGGGCGAACGCCGCGGCGGAGCAGTGCGCGTGGGCCGCCGCGCTGATGGACCGGGAACTCGATCGGGTCTTCGGTGAGCAACCGGATGCCATGGTCGATGGCACGGGGGATGGCACGAAGAGTGCCTGGCCGCGTGAGGAATTGCGATTGCACCCGCCCGCCCTGCTGGCCGCCGGCTTTCGCCGCGCTGCCCTGCGGCAGGATGCAAACCTTACCGATCGGGTTGGCTACGAAACGTATCGCCAGGTCGCCGCCGCCATTCACGATGACGAACTCCGCCCGCGCCGCTTTGCGCTCGGACCCCGGCTGACGGTTGCCGTGACCGCCCGGGAAGTGACTATACGAAGTGACGAAGTGACGGAGTGACGGACTGTCCCCCGTCGTCTCTCGGGTTCGTTCCTTCGTTACTTGGTCACTTCGTCACTTCGTTACTTTCTTGACTCCCCTCACCCCACGACCGGCAGCGTCACCTTCCGCTCCAGCTCCGCGGTCGGGCGGGCGATCAGGTCGTAGCCGTCGCTGTCGATGATCGTGCAGCGCACCAGCTCGCCCGGGGCAAGGGGCGTTGCACTGACGATGTGCGTCACCGAATCGACCTGCGGCGCCTGGTGGTAGCACCGACCGAGATGGCGATGGATCACGCCGTCGTAGGGATCGCGGATCTCTTCTCCGTTTGCGGCCCCATTCTCGGCTTTGGCGCCGGGAGCATCTTCCATAGTGCGCCATTCGGAAGGGTCTTCACTCGGCGCGGAGGAATCGATCAAGACATCGAACCGGCTCCGCTGTTCCGCGACGAACGCCGCGTTCCCGAAGGCGATTTCCTGCTGCAGGGTCATCAGCTCCGCTTCCCGTTCGATCTTGATCTTCTCCGGAACGTGCAGTTCGGGGTCGAGATCCATCCGGCCGGCCGGAGTGCCGGGCTCGCGCGAATACCGGAAGACGCCCATCATGTCGAAACCGAACTCATCGATGAACTCCAGGAGCTCTTCGTGATCTTCCCGGGTCTCTCCGGGGAAACCGGTGATAAACGTCGTGCGGATCGCCAGTCCGGGGATGCGTTCACGCAGTTTGTGGAGCAGATCCGCCTGCTGCTGTTTCGTGATATTGCGGCGCATGCTCTTGAGCATGCGGTCAGACATATGCTGAAGCGGGATGTCGATGTACTTCACGATGTGCGGCAGCTGGGCGATCGTGTCGATCATCTCATCGGTGAAGTACGTCGGGTAGACGTACATGAGGCGCATCCATCCGCCGCCGAAGTCGGCCGCGACGTCGTTGAGGGCGTGGAGCAGGCCGAGCAGATCGCCGGAGTAGGCGAGATCACCCCGGGGCGTGGGAAGGGTGAGTTCATTGCGGACCGCTTCCACCCCGGCCCCCGCGCTCGCCCCGGCGGTCGACAGACCCGGCTTCGCCTGCGCGGATGCGGGGGGCGGGGAGTAGATGTCGTAGCCGTAGCTGGTGGTGTCCTGCCCGATGAGGTTGAGCTCGAACGCGCCGTCGGCCATGAGCTGGCGGGCTTCGGTCACGATTCGATCCAGGGGCTTGGAGCGCATCTTGCCGCGGATCGAAGGAATGGTGCAGAACGCGCACTTCTGGTTGCACCCTTCACTGATGCGCAGGTAGCTCCAGTGTCGGGGCGTGAGGCGGAATCGATTGGAATCATCCTCGAAGTAGCCGACCCCCTTGCCGTCGCGGCCGTTGACGGTCAGGCCGACGGTGTTGACGCCTCGATCCTCCGCGGCCTGCAGCGCGTTGCCGGCGATCCAGTAGCGCGGCCCTTCGGCGAGCGCGGCGGCGCTTTCCCGGTCGTTCGCGGCGCGGTTGCCGCTCACCGCCTCGATGACGTGATCACGATCGAAGACGCCGATCATCGCATCGATCTCCGGCGCCCACTCGAGGAGCTTGGCGCGGTGGCGCTGCACGAGACACCCGGCCACGATCACGCGCTTCAACTCGCCGCGTCTCTTGCGGTCGATCGCCTCGCTGATCACATCGAGCGACTCCTGCTTCGACGCTTCGAGGAAGCCGCAGGTGTTGATTACGATCGCGTCGGCAGCGGCGTCGGCGTCGACCAGACTGAAGCCGGTCGAGCGCAGCGTGCCGAGCATCTTCTCCGAATCGACAAGGTTCTTCGGGCAGCCGAGGCTGACGAAGGCAACCGAATCGATCCCGGTCGATTCGTCACTCCCGGGCGCCGGGTCGGGTTGGGTGGGGGCGGTATTCATGCGAACCGGCCATCTTACCCGCGCGGCGGGGGCAAATCATCGCCGTCTGTCGATTCAGGGGTGACCCTGCGGCTGATTCTTCGCGGATTTCTCATCGGACGCGATGATCTCCACGGGATGCTCGACGCGCGGGAAGAGGGCGACCTTGCGAATCGGTGTTCCCGGCTGTAGCCCGCCCCAGGCGGCCAGATCGCTCAGGTCGCCCCGGGCCGGATCGATCGACTGGCCGTAGGCCTCCCAGAGCTCGGCCATCCTGATCGGCAGGACCGGACCGAGCAGGAGGGAGGCGATCCGGACCGTTTCCGCACATTGATACAGAATCGCCGCAAGTTCACCGCGTTTCGACTCATCTTTGGCAATTTTGAAGGGCTCGGTCGTGTTGATGAACCCGTCGACCTTTCGGATGAGGGCAATCCCCTGCGCAATGGCGTCGTCAAGCTCGAACGCCTCGATCGACTTCCCGGCCGCCTGCACCGCCCGGGCGGTCCACTCCGGCCAATGGTGATCGGCGATGACGCGGCTGCGCTCCGCGGTGGATAACTCGGGGACCACACCGTCAAAATACTTGTTAATCATTGCCGAAACACGGCTTGCGCAATTGCCCACCGTGTTGACAAGGT
>SLDM01000509.1 GCA_007125255.1 Phycisphaerales bacterium | reverse complement strand
GGGCCGGGCCTGCTCGTACATCATGTGATGCAGATGGGCGAGCCCCTTCTCGATCAGGTCCCGCGCCTGATCGGTGCAGGAGACTTCGAAGTCCACCACGCCGTGCCGGCGGCGAAGCTCTTCGTGGGCAGCCGGGTGGCAGAAGCACGCCGCGGCCGGGGTGACATCCGCCCGCGCCCAGGCGAGATCGAGCTGCGATTCGAGATGCCGGGCCTGTTCGATCTCGCCGCGACCTTCCAGCGCCTGCTGCAGACCGAGCAGCGCCCAGCCGTTGTCCGGATACCGCTCCAGATCGCGCCGGAAGACGCGTTCGGCTTCTTCATATTCCCCCTCGGCATGGAGCAGCGCGCCCATCGCGTGGCGCACCGGGTGCGGCCAGGCGGGCGGCTCGGCGTAGCGGAGCGAATCTTCAAGATCCACCGCTTCGCGCAGATGAGTAAAGGCATCCTCCACCCGGCCGTCGTGGTACGCCATCTCGCCCTTCGCCATGAGCCGGGCGATCCGGATGACCTCGCGGGCGGGGTTGAAGCTGATCTCCCAGTGTTCGGGGATCTTCTCCGCTTCGACTTCGAACTTCTCCAGCTCCTCGCGCGCTTCGGGCACCCGGCCGAGGTTGGCCAGGGCAAGCGATCGCGCGTACCGCCAGTGGGCGCGACTGACATGGCGGAACTCCTCCGGCTCGCGCACTTCAAGCACGCGCTCCCACTCGCCGAAGCGGATCAGGACGTGGAGCGTGATCGGCATGAGCCCGTCGGCGACGAAAGCGAACTCGCGCAGGAACGCTTCGGGCATCTCCTGCTCGACGCTTCGCGCCGCTTCGAGCGCGGTTTCAAAGCGGCCTTCCATCATCGCCGACCAGGCGAGGAAGTGATGGTTGTGCAGGTAATAGATGGCGTAGAAGCCGGGCGGCTCCGGCACGGCCTCGAAAAACTCACGATCCGCTTCAATCGCAGCGGCGTTTGCATCGGACGCCTTCGCCCACTGACCGAGCCGCGCGTAGATGTGGGAGGGCATGTGGACGAGATGCCCCGCGCCGGGCACGAGTTCCGGAAGGCGCCCGGCCGCCGCCAGGGCGCGTTCCGGTTCCGGAGATGCTTCCACCGCGTGGATGTAGAAGTGGTTCGCGCCGGGATGACGCTCATCGGTCTCAAGAACGCGTTCGAGCACGGCGACGATCTCTTCGGTTCGCCCCTTTGGTTCACCATCGCGCGTCCACAGATCCCACGGCTGAAGGTTCATCAGCGACTCGGCATAGAGCGCTCCGACATCCGGATCATCCGGAAAATTCCGCCACGCCTGCTCCATGAGTTCCGCATGGGCCCGGTCGAGATGGGTGCGATCCTCCGGGGCTGACCTGGCATACCGCGCTGCGACAGCGCGGATCAGAGCGCGTTCGACCCGGGACGCGCGACCGATACGGTCCAGCGCCTCACGCGAAGCGCGGTAGGCGAGCTCTGACTCCTCCTCGCTCAGGACCGGTTTGTTGATGTGCGGACCACGCGCATAGGCGATCCCCCACCACGCCATCGCGCAATCCGGATCGTGCTCCAGCGCGCGCTCGAACGAACGCACCGCCTCATCGTGATTGAAGGCGTAGAGCCAGATCAGCCCGCGGTTGAACCACTGCCGGGCTTCGCCGGATTCGGTCGTGATGGCGCGCCGGTAGTCACCGAGGTCGATGGCGTGTCGCTCACCGGGCCCGGCCGGTTGCACGTGCGCATCGGCGCCGTCTCGATCGGTTGAAGCGCAACTGAACAACAGGATCGCGACCATCATCGCGACAACACAGACCAGGACGCTGTTTCGCGTTGCAACACTTCGATACATTGTGAGACTCCAGAATTGCGTGGGCCAGAATTCCGTCGGCCAGAGCTGCGTGGACCAGAACTGCGTGGACGTTCACGGAGACTCGCCGCGGCTCACCGGCGCGCGGCGCGGTACGAACGGTTCAACGCGGAACCGGGCACGGCGGCACGCCGTGGCCTGCCTTCTTCGCGCACCCTATGCGCCGATTCGAATGAATGCAAGTACGCCGGCGCCTCCGGGGAAGTCGTGACATGGAGACGTGCGGTGGGGAAATGGTCGGGACCGTCGCGCAACACGAACCGGTCAGGCAAGACCGAAGGCGGCGGCTCGGTCACCGATGCGCTGCCGAACCGCTTCGTCCATCTCGAGGATCGGCGGATAGTCGCGCACCGGCTGGCCGTGGCGGTCCTCGCCGGGGATCTTTGGTGTCGCGTCGAAGCCGATCCGGTGCCCGAAGCGAATGATGTCACGGCCGGGATCGGCGTTGGCGCAGAGATGGAAGAACACCTCCTGCCAGTCGGCGATATCGACGTCTTGGTCGACGGCGATGACGAAGTCGGGTGCGCTCTTCTCCCCGAGAACTGCCTCGATCGCTGCAACCGCATCACCCGCCTGCCTCTTCGCGACCCCAAGAAACGCGCAGCGATCTGGAGCAAAGTCGGGATGGTGAATCTCGTGCTGCTCCGGCGCACTGGAGTGCGCGGGCCTCTCCGATACGGAGGCGCTTGAATCCGGCACCGCGCTCAGGGTCACATGTTCATCCGGCAGCTTGCGCGTCGCGTCGAAGCCGATCTTGTGTCCCGCCCCGAGGCGCGGTGCGGCGTGATCGAGAATGTCGAGCGGGCCGTTGACGAGCTCGATGTCCCGGCCGAAATCGCAGTTCTCGAACATCGCCCGCATCACCGCTTCTTCATCGTGCACATCGACATCGTCATCGACGACCACGATCATCTTCGTCCACGCCATCTGCCCGGCCCCCCAGACGGCGTGCATGACCCGCCGCGCCTGGAGCGGATACGCCTTGTTGATGCGGATGAAGGCGCAGTTATGGAAACAGCCGAACATCGGCAGGTGGTAATCGTCGATGTCATGAATGAGCGTCTTGAGCAGCGGAAAGAAGATCCGCTCGGTCGCCTTGCCGAGGTAGTAATCCTCCTGTGGCGGCAGACCGACGATCGTCGTGGGATAGACCGCATCCTTCCGGTGGGTGATCGCGGTGACCCGGACGATCGGATACCGGTCGGGCAGGGAGTAGAAGCCGGTGTGATCACCGAAGGGGCCTTCGAAGACCGCGCCGGGGCCGAGCGGTTCATCTGATCGCGGGTCCCAGCCGATCGGGCCGCACTCGGTGGAGACCCACCCCTCGATGACGAATTCACTGTTGGCCGGCACCCGGAGCGGGACGGTCTTTGCGTCCACCAACGGGATGCCGCGGCCGTTCAGGAAGCCCGCCATCAACAGTTCACTGATGCCCGGCGGCAGCGGCGCAGTGGCGGCGTAGGGCATGACCGGCTCCCCGCCGAGACAGATCGCGATCGGCATCGGCCGGCCGAGCCTCTTCCAGGAGCGCCAGTGGGCGGCGCCGTCGTGGTGCATGTGCCAGTGCATGGCCAGGTGCGTCTCGTCGATGAGCTGGGCCCGGTACATGCCGATGTTGTGGCTGGATGGTTTGGACCGATTCGCATCGTCCGCGTGAATCGTGTGCATGCCCGCGAGGGTGATGTAGCGCCCCTGCCCCTTCGCGGTACCGGCCTGCTCGGGCGTGAGGTCATAGCCGACCTTCGTGGGCTCGCCGTCGAACGGCCAGCACTTGATGAGGGGCAGGCGGGTCAGGTCGACCTCACCCCGGTCGGTGAGCCTGATGACTTCCTGGCACGCGCCGCGCTTCACCCGCCGGGGCGCAATGCGCAAGAGGGGCAGAAACTCGCGGGCCCGGGCGATGATCTCGCCGAGCGACTTGGGCGGCTCGGGTTTGGTCAGCGACGCAATGCGCCGGGCAATCGTGGTGAACCCCTGCGCGTCGTGGCAATCAAGGGCCATCTCCATCCGGCGGTACGAGCCGTAGACGTTGATCGCCAGCGGGAAGTCGCTGCCTTCGACGTTCTCAAAGAGCAGAGCCTTGCCGCCCCGATCGTGGTGCATCGGATCAAACGCCCGCGCGTGTTCGCTGGCGCGCGGCGCGGCGGACTTGGAGTGGCGATCGGCAATCTCGGCGATCTCGAGCAGGGGCGAGACGGTCTCGCCAATGCGCAGCAGTTCCCCCTGCTCTTCCAGTTGATTGAGAAACTCGCGCAGCGTGCGGGACATGGAGCAAGAGGATACGAGCGAAGAGGCGCCGGGGCGAGCGTGAGCCGGTGGATTACGACGGCCCGTAGCCGAGCAAACCGATCGCCACCGCGAAACCGTTGTACGCGCCGTGGATCAGCATCGCCGCGGCGAGCCAGGGGAACGCGGTCGTGAGATCCGCCGGCC